>NZ_JBHZDA010000044.1:7980-36785 GCF_042755665.1 Streptomyces sp. NPDC059142 | reverse complement strand
CGTCAGCCGTGGTTCCGAGCCCGGCCAACGCGGTCGGGGTGCGGCCCGTCGCCCCCATCCGGGAGCCGCCATGAGCCCCCGCGCGGGCCCCGCTTCGTTATGAAGCGGCTGCTGACGGCCTCTTACGCGCCGGGCGGGCGGCCCTTACCCTGAGCGCAGATTCTTAGTTACTCGTCGGTTTAGTTCATCGCCGGTCGCAGCATTAGTTACTCGTCAGTCACAACTCAGTCAGCACGTCGGCAGCGCTGCCGCGGGCCCGGAGGATGCCGTGAGCGACACCCAGACCTTGATCGAGAACCGGCCGCCCTCCGTGGCGACCCTCTTCATTGAGCGCGTGGCGGCCACGCCGGACACGGAGGCGTACCGCTACCCCGTCCCGGCCGCCGCCGGGCAGGGCCCCGACGAGTGGCGCTCGCTGAGCTGGGCCGAGGCGTCGGGGCGGGTGTACGCCGTGGCCGCCGGGCTGATCGCGCTCGGTGTGCGGCCCGAGGAGCGGGTCGCGCTCGCCTCCGCCACCCGCGTCGAGTGGATCCTCGCCGACCTCGGGGTGATGTGCGCGGGCGCCGCGACCACCACGGTCTACCCCTCGACCAACACCGAGGAGTCCGCGTACATCCTCTCCGACTCCGGGAGCCGGGTGCTGATCGCGGAGGACGCCGTCCAGCTCGCCAAGGTGCGCGAGCGCCGCGCCGAGCTGCCGCACCTCGCCCATGTCGTGGTGATCGAGGAGGCCGGCGCCGTGCCCGCCGAGGGCGACCCGGAGGGCTGGGTGCTCTCGCTCGCCGAGCTGGAGGCGCGCGGCGCCGCGTATCTGGCCGGCCACCCCAAGGCGGTCGAGGAGCGGGTCGACGCGATCACCGCCGACCAGCTCGCCACCCTCATCTACACCTCGGGCACCACCGGCCGCCCCAAGGGTGTACGGCTGCGGCACGACAGCTGGTCGTACATGGCCAAGGCGATCGCCGCCACCGGTCTGATCAGCACGGACGACGTGCAGTACCTGTGGCTGCCGCTCGCCCACGTCTTCGGGAAGGTGCTGACGTCCGGGCAGATCGAGGTCGGCCATGTCACCGCCGTGGACGGCCGCGTCGACAAGATCATCGACAATCTGCCGGTGGTCCGGCCGACCTATATGGCCGCCGTGCCGCGGATCTTCGAGAAGGTCTACAACGGCGTCGCCGCCAAGGCGCGGGCCGGCGGCCCCGCCAAGTACAAGATCTTCCAGTGGGCGGCCGAGGTCGCCCGTGAGCACGCCGCCGCGGCCCAGGACAACTTCCGCCGTACGGGCACGAGGACCGTGCCCTTCGCCCTCGGCGCCCGCCACAAGGTCGCCGACGCGCTCGTCTACAGCAAACTCCGCGAGGCGTTCGGCGGCCGGCTGCGCGCCGCCATCTCCGGCTCCGCCGCGCTCGCGCCCGAGATCGGCTACTTCTTCTCCGGCGCCGGGATCCACATCCTGGAGGGGTACGGGCTGACGGAGACCAGCGCGGCCAGCTTCGTCAACCCGGGCGAGGCGTACCGTACGGGCACGGTCGGCAAGCCGCTGCCCGGCACCGAGGTACGGATCGCGGACGACGGCGAGATCCTGCTGCGCAGCCCGGGGGTGATGGCCGGATATCACGGGTTGCCGGAGAAGACCGTGGAGGTGCTGGAGTCCGACGGCTGGTTCCACACCGGGGACATCGGCGAGCTGTCCAACGACGGCTATCTGCGGATCACCGACCGCAAGAAGGACCTGATCAAGACATCGGGCGGCAAGTACATCGCCCCGGCCGAGGTCGAGGGCCGGTTCAAGGCCGTCTGCCCGTTCGTCTCCAACATCCTGGTGCACGGGGCCGACCGCAACTTCTGTACGGCGCTGATCGCGCTCGACGAGCCGGCGATCCTCGGCTGGGCCGCCGAGAACGGCATGGCCGGGCGGCCGTACGCCGACGTGGTCGCCTCGGCGGCGGTCGAGCAGCTCGTCGACGGGTACGTGAAGCGGCTCAACGAGGGCCTCCAGCGCTGGCAGACCATCAAGAAGTTCCGGCTGCTCCCGCGCGATCTGGACATCGAGCACGGCGAGCTGACACCCAGCCTCAAGCTCAAGAGGCCGGTCGTGGAGCGGGAGTACAAGAACCTGATCGAGGAGATGTACGAGGGCTCCCGCGAGGTCTGACGCGGGGTCCCGTCCTTCGGGCGGGGCCGTGGGTGCGGGCGGGCCGCCGGTACGTGGCGGGCAGGACCGGTAGGGCAGATCCGCTGCCCTACCGGTCCCGCCCGCGCCGCAGTTCGCCGAGCGCGTCCTCGATCCGCTCCAGGTGGCGGCGCAGATCGGCCAGATGCTCCGGCGCGTCGCTCCGCAGCGCGTCCTCGATCTTCGCCAGCCGGCCGGCCACCTCCCCGAGCTGCTCCTGCTCGCGCGCCAGCGCCCGCTCCAACTGGCGGTTCTTGCGGTGCAGATCGAGGAAGACGCTGACCTTGGCCCGCAGCATCCACGGGTCGAACGGCTTGGTCAGGAAGTCCGCCGCGCCCGTGGCGTACCCCCGGTAGGCGTAACCGCTGTCCGAGCCGGGCCCGTTCAGGAAGATGATCGGGATGTCCTTGGCCCGGTCCAGCCGCTTGATCCGGTACGCGGTCTCGAAGCCGTCCATGCCGGGCATCCGGACGTCCAGCAGTATCAGCGCGAACGGCTGGCGCAGCAGCGCCTCCACCGCCTCCTCGCCGGAACGCGCCCGTACGAGCCGCTCGTCCAGCGAGGCCAGCACCGCTTCGAGCGCGGTGAGGTTGTCCTCCATGTCGTCGACGAGCAGGATGCCCGCGCGCTCCGTGCCGACCGCTGTGCCGTTCATGTGCTGATCATCCTTGTTGCTCCTTGTCCGGCCCGTGTCTTTCGGCCAGCGAGGCAAGAATGCTCTGTCCGGGGCTCTTTCGCACGCGGTTCCGACGCTTTGGCCCCCACTCCGCGCCACCGCCGCGCCACCCCTCCGGCGGCCGGTCCGTCCCCCGCGCGGATTCCGCTGTCAAGACCCAGGGGCAATCTCCGGCGACTTCCATGACTCGGTGCGTAGGAACGCCCTCCGTCTGTCACTCTGTCGGGATCGTAAGCGGCACAACGCCAGAACCGGATCAGGAGCCGCAGTGGGGCCCATTCCGATGCCGCGCGACACCCGCCACCGTCCGGCACCCCCGGTGCCGTTACGGAGGGACGCGCGGTCCATCTCCCGTACCAGCCTGCCCGGCAACCCGCTCGCACCGTCCGCCGCACGCCGCTTCGCACGCGCGGCGCTCGCGGACTGGACCAGCCTCGGGCTGCTCGCCACCTGCACCTACTGCCAAGGGGACGCGTGCTGCTCCCCGGGCACGCACAGCACCGATCTCCTCGCCGACGACGCCGTGCTGATCGTCGACGAACTCGTCACCAACGCGGTCGTGCACGCGGGCACCACCGTCGAACTCCTCTGCCGCCTCGAAGCCCCCTCCGAGGATCCCTCCGGGGACCTCGGGGCGCGGGCACGCGAAGAACCGGCCGCGCTCGTCCTCGAAGTCTCCGACCACCACCCGACACGGACCGTCCAGAGCGACCCGAACGGACCGCCGCCCTCCGGCACGCCCGAGTACGGCCGCGGGCTGCAACTCGTCTCCGCGCTCGCCGAACGCTGGGGCATCACCTACCGCTCCGGCCTCAAGACCGTCTGGGCCCGGCTCCCCCTCGAAGGACGCGAGACGGGACCCGACGGCGAACCGGAGGAACCCGCCCTGCGCCGCGGACTGCGCGCCGCCGAGATCCTGGCCCCCGCACCCCGGCGTGCGGTCCGCGACGACCCGGAGTGGGCCGGCGGAGGGGCCCTCTCCTTCCTCGCCGAGGCGTCCGAACTGCTGGCGGGACAGCTCGACGAGGACCTGGTCGCCGCGCTCGCCGGCCAACTGCTGGTGCCGCGCCTCGCCGACTGGTGCGCCGTCTGGCTGGACGGCGACGGCGCGCAGACGGGCGCGGCGCCCCGGCTCGCCCGCGTCTGGCACGCCGACGAGTCCCGGATCGAGCCGCTGCGCGCCACCCTGTCGAAGGAGCCGCCGCGGCTCCCGGGACCGGCGCACGGCACACCGGTGCAGGTGCCCTGGCCTGCCTTCGAGGGCGCGATGGGCGACGGCACGGCGCTCGCCTGCCGGCTCGTCGCGAACGGCCGCGCCCTGGGCACGCTCCTGCTCGGCCGCCCCGCGCCGGGCGACGTCCCCGACGCGGTGACCTCCCTCGTCGAGGACTTCGCCCGGCGCGTCGCCCTCGCCGTCGGCGCGGCCCGCCGCTACACCCGCCAGGTCACCATCAGCCGCGTCCTCCAGCGCGGACTGCTGCCCACCCAGGTGGCACGCATACCGGGCGTCGCCAGCTCCCTCGTATACGAACCGAGCGACGAGGGGCTCGCGGGCGGCGACTTCTACGACGTCTTCCCGTGCCCGCCCGGCGACCGCTGGTGCTTCATGCTCGGCGACGTCCAGGGCAGCGGCCCCGAGGCCGCCGTCGTCACCGGTCTCGCCCGCCCCTGGCTGCGGCTGCTCGCCCGCGAGGGGTACGGGGTCGGCCCGGTCCTCGACCGTCTCAACCGGCTCCTCCTCGACGACGCGACGGAGGCGGCCGAGCCGGCGCCCCTGACGGCCTTCGGGACGGCCGCCGGGCCCGGTGGTCCGCCCGGAGCCCTGGCGAGCCCTCCGGGGCCGCCCGAGGGCCGCCAGGCCCGCTTCCTGTCGCTGCTGTACGGCGAGCTGACGCCCCTGCCGGACGGCGGCGGCGTACGGTGCACCCTCGCCAGCGCCGGCCACCCCCTGCCGCTGGTCCTGCGCCCCGACGGCACCGTGCGGACCGCCGCGGAGCCGCAGGTGCTGCTCGGAGTCGTGGAGAAGGTCGCGTACGAGAGCAGCACCTTCGACCTGGAGCCCGGGGACACGCTGCTCTGCGTCACCGACGGGGTCACGGAACGCCGCTCGGGCCGCCGGATGCTCGACGACGGCGACGGGCTCGCGCGGGCCCTCGCGGGGTGCGCCGGGCTGACGGCACAGGGGGTGGCGGAGCGGATACGGCGCGCGGTGCACGAATTCGCGGAGGCGCCGCCGGGGGACGACCTGGCGCTGCTCGTGCTCCAGGCGCAGTGATCAAGGGCGGGGCGGTGCGGGGGCGGTGCGGACCGGGCGGCGCCCCCGCCACGGGGCGGTGCGGGGGACCGGGTGGCGTCCCCCGCCACCGCACAGTCCCGCCCTCCCCCTCGCGTACGGGACACTGGGGGCATGCCTTCCGCACTGCCCGACGGTGACCCCATGCCCGAGACCGGAGCGCTGCCCCGGCACGCCCTGGCAGGCGCGGCGGACCGACCGCTCGGCTTCTACCTGCACGTTCCGTACTGCGCGACCCGCTGCGGCTACTGCGACTTCAACACGTACACGGCGACCGAGCTGCGCGGTTCCGGCGGGGCGCTGGCCTCCCGCGACAACTACGCCGACACCCTCGCCGACGAGGTCAGGCTGGCCAGGAAGGTCCTCGGCGACGACCCGCGCCGGGTCCGCACCGTCTTCGTCGGCGGCGGCACCCCGACCCTGCTCGCCGCCGGGGACCTCGTACGGATGCTGGACACGATCCGTGACGAGTTCGGGCTCGCGGACGACGCGGAGATCACCACGGAGGCGAACCCCGAGTCCGTGGACCCGGCCTATCTCGCCACCCTGCGCGAGGGCGGCTTCAACCGGATCTCCTTCGGCATGCAGAGCGCCAAGCAGCACGTCCTGAAGGTCCTCGACCGTACGCACACCCCGGGCCGCCCCGAGGCGTGCGTCGCGGAGGCCCGCGCCGCCGGGTTCGACCACGTGAACCTCGACCTGATCTACGGCACGCCCGGGGAGAGCGACACCGACTGGCGCGACACCCTCACGGCGGCGGTCGGCGCGGGACCCGACCACATCTCGGCGTACGCGCTGATCGTCGAGGAGGGCACCGGGCTCGCCCGCCGTATCCGGCGCGGCGAGGTCCCCATGACGGACGACGACGAGCACGCGGACCGCTACCTCATCGCGGACCGGATGCTCGCGGAGGCCGGCTTCTCCTGGTACGAGGTGTCCAACTGGGCCACCACGGAGAAGGCGCGCTGCCTCCACAACGAGCTGTACTGGCGCGGCGCCGACTGGTGGGGCGCGGGCCCCGGCGCCCACAGCCATGTCGGCGGCGTGCGCTGGTGGAACGTGAAGCACCCCGGCGCGTACGCCCAGGCCCTCGCGGAGGGCCGCTCCCCGGGCGCGGGCCGCGAACTCCTCACCGAGGAGGACCGTAGGGTCGAGCGCATCCTGCTGGAACTGCGCCTGGCCGACGGCTGCGAGCTGTCCCTCCTCCGCCCGGACGGCCGGAACGCCGCCGCTCGCGCCCTGGCCGACGGCCTGCTCGTACCGGAGCCCTACGAGGCGGGCCGCGCGGTGCTGACGCTGAAGGGCCGCCTCCTGGCGGACGCCGTCGTCAGGGACCTGGTGGACTGATCACCCGCCGGGGTGAATCCCAGCGGATCCGGGTGCGGCTGTTTAGGCTGTTTCCCTAGTCTGCCGCTGACAGAAACGGCGGAATGTGGAGGCTCACGGAGATGACCGCTGTGGATGAGCGACCGATCACCGGCATGGCCAAGACCTTTGAGGACCTTGAGGTTCCTGAGGGGCTCAAGGCGGAACTCCTCAGGGGCGAAATCGTGATGATGGCCGGGCCCGACCGGGTCCACAATCGAATTGTGCAGTCCGTGCAGGACCAGATTCCGCACAAACCCTGGGACCGCCTCCAGACCCAGGACCTCGCCATCCCCGGTGAGTCGAGTGAGCCGCAGCCCGACCTCGTGGTCCTGGAGCGGGGAGCCGAGGAAGGCCCCGGACGGCTCATCCCGGCCCCCGCCGTCGAGCTGGTGCTGGAAGTGGTCTCCAGGACCAGCGGGGACCGGGACTACGGGGTCAAGCGGTCGATGTACGCGGCGGGGAAGGTGCCCGCGTATCTGATCGTCGACCCCACGTCAGCACAGTGTGTCCTGCTCACCCACCCCACCGGCAGTGGCGAGGACGCCGACTACCGGACCGTGCGGACCTCGAAGTTCGGCGAACCCGTACCGCTGCCCATGCTCGACGTGGAACTGGACACGTCCGAGTTCGAAACGCTCCCAGGGGTCAGGACTCACCGCCGGCCGTGACGAAGTCGATCAGCTCCTCCACCCGCCCCAGCAGCGCCGGCTCCAGATCCCGGTAGGAGTGCACCCGGGACAGGATGTGCTGCCACGCCGCCCCCGTGTTCGGCGGCCAGCCCAGCGCCTCGCACACGCCCGTCTTCCAGTCCTCGCCCCTCGGCACCTTCGGCCAGGCCGGGATGGACACCGAGGACGGCTTCACGGCCTCCCAGACGTCGATGTACGGGTGGCCCACCACCAGGACGTCCGCGCCGGCCGCCGCCGCGGCGATACGGGACTCCTTGGAGCCGGGGACGAGATGGTCGACCAGCACGCCGAGCCGGGCATCCGGCGCGGGCCCGAACTCCGCCACCACCGCGGGGAGATCGTCGACACCGCCCAGATACTCCACGACCACGCCCTCGATGCGCAGGTCGTCGCCCCAGACCTTCTCCACCAGCTCCGCGTCGTGCCGCCCCTCCACATAGATCCGGCCCGCCCGCGCCACCCGCGCGCGGGCGCCCGGCACGGCGACCGAGCCCGAGGCCGTACGGGCCGGGGCGGACGGCCCGGCGCCGCCCCCGGGGCGCGGCCTGACCAGCGTCACCGGGCGGCCCTCCAGCAGGAAGCCACGGGCCACCAGCGGGAAGACACGGTGCTTGCCGAAGCGGTCCTCCAGGGTGACCGTCGGCCCCTCGGCGGTCTTCTCACAGCGGATCACCGCGCCGCAGAAGCCCGTCGTCACCTCCTCGACCACCAGATCGGGTTCGGCGGGGACCTCCGGCGCGGGCGTGGGCTTCTTCCACGGGGGCGTCAGATCGGGGCTGTAGCTGCGCATGCGGACGACGATAGGCGGGGCGCGACCGCGGGGCTACGAGGGCGCCCCCGACCCGCCGAACCGCACGGCCAGCGCGTCGCGTTGCGCCCGTACGAACGCCGCGTCCACCACCGCCCCGTGCCCCGGCACGTACACCGTCCCGTCCCCGCCGCCCAGCGCCAGCAGCCGGTCCAGGGCGGCGGGCCAGCGCGCCGGGACCGCGTCGGGGCCCGCCTGCGGCTCGCCCGACTCCTCCACCAGATCCCCGCAGAAGAGCACCGCCGGATCCCCGGAGACCCCCGGCACCAGCAGCGCCAGGTCGTGCGCCGTGTGCCCCGGCCCCGCGTTCGCCAGCACCACCCGCCGCCCGCCGCCCAGATCCACCGTCAGCTCCCCGCACACCGCGTGCCCCGGCCTGACCAGCAGATCCACCGCCTCGGCCGCCTCCGCCTCCGGAACCCCCTCCCGCACCGCCTCCTCGTACAGACTCCCGGCGGTCCCCGCCGCCTCCCCGGCCAGCAGCTCCGCCAGACCGACCGCCCCGTACACCGCCACGCCCGAGAACGCCGCGGCCCCCAGCACATGGTCGAAATGCGGATGGCTGAGTGCGACATGTGTCACGCGCCGGCCGCCGAGCAGCGCGCGCGTCCGCGCCCGGAGCCCCGCACCCTCCCGCAGCGTCGACCCCGTGTCGTAGAGCAGCGCGCCCCGCTCCCCGGCCACCAGACCGACGGTCGCGTCCCACCCCGGCAGGCGTACGCGCCCCACTCCGGGCCCCAACCGCTCCCACCCGTGCTCTTCCCAACGGACGTCCATACCGGGACGCTACGGGAGACCACTGACATCCGGCGCCGGCCGGCCGCCGTGATCCGCCGGGTAGCCTGGTCGGCCGCCCTTGCTCCGTGTACGCCTTACGGCCGTACACTGAACCGGGAGCCACTGGCACTCCCGCGGAACGAGTGCCAACGGGCACCGGCGGGTGCCACGGCGGGCGAAGGACGACGGACGACATCGGGAGGTGTGCGCCATGCTCAGCGAACGCAGACTCGAAGTGTTGCGCGCGATCGTCCAGGACTACGTCGGCACGGAGGAGCCGGTCGGTTCCAAGGCCCTCACGGAGCGCCACAAACTCGGCGTCTCCCCGGCGACCGTACGCAACGACATGGCGGTGCTGGAGGACGAGGGCTTCATCGCCCAGCCGCACACCAGCGCCGGGCGCATCCCGACCGACAAGGGCTACCGGCTCTTCGTCGACCGGCTGGCCGGGGTCAAGCCCCTCTCGCTGCCGGAGCGCCGCGCCATCCAGAACCTGCTGGACGGCGCCGTCGACCTCGACGACGTCGTGGGCCGTACGGTACGGCTGCTCGCGCAGCTCACCCGGCAGGTGGCCGTGGTGCAGTACCCCTCGCTGACCCGTTCGACGGTGCGGCACGTGGAGCTGCTGGCGCTCGCGCCCGCCCGGCTGATGCTCGTCCTGATCACGGACACCGGACGGGTCGAGCAGCGTCTGGTCGACTGTCCCGCGCCGTTCGGCGAGACCTCCCTCGCGGACCTGCGGGCCCGGCTCAACAGCCGGATCGTCGGGCGCCGCTTCGCGGACGTCCCGCAGCTCGTGCAGGACCTGCCCGACTCCTTCGAGCAGGAGGACCGGGGGACCGTGTCGGCGGTCCTGGCGACCCTGCTGGAGACCCTGGTCGAGGAGACCGAGGAGCGGCTGATGATCGGCGGAACCGCCAACATCACCCGCTTCGGACACGACTTTCCCCTGACCATCCGGCCGGTGCTGGAGGCGCTGGAGGAGCATGTGGTGCTCCTCAAGCTCCTCGGTGAGGCCGCGGACCCCGGCATGACCGTACGTATCGGGCACGAGAACGCCCACGAGGGACTCAACTCCACGTCCGTCGTCGCGGTCGGCTACGGTTCGGGCGACGAGGCAGTCGCCAAACTCGGCGTGGTCGGACCGACCCGCATGGACTACCCCGGAACGATGGGAGCGGTACGCGCAGTGGCACGTTACGTCGGACAGATCCTGGCGGAGTCGTAAGTGGCCACGGACTACTACGCCGTACTCGGCGTGCGCCGCGACGCATCTCAGGACGAGATCAAGAAGGCATTCCGCAGGCTCGCGCGCGAGCTGCACCCGGATGTCAATCCCGATCCCAAGACGCAAGAGCGCTTCAAGGAGATCAACGCCGCGTACGAGGTGTTGTCGGACCCGCAGAAGAAGCAGGTCTACGACCTCGGCGGCGACCCGCTGTCCTCCAGCGGGGGCGGTGGCGCGGGAGGGTTCGGAGCCGGCGGCTTCGGCAACTTCTCGGACATCATGGACGCGTTCTTCGGCACGGCGTCGCAGCGCGGCCCGCGGTCGCGGACCCGGCGCGGCCAGGACGCGATGATCCGGCTGGAGATCGACCTCAACGAGGCGGCCTTCGGCACGACCAAGGACATCCAGGTCGACACGGCGATCGTCTGCACGACCTGTTCCGGCGAGGGCGCCGCGCCCGGCACCTCCGCGCAGACCTGCGACATGTGCCGCGGCCGGGGCGAGGTCTCGCAGGTCACGCGGTCCTTCCTGGGCCAGGTCATGACCTCGCGGCCCTGCCCGCAGTGCCAGGGCTTCGGTACGGTCGTCCCCACGCCGTGCCCCGAGTGCGCGGGCGACGGCCGGATCCGTTCGCGCCGCACGCTCACGGTCAAGATCCCCGCGGGCGTCGACAACGGCACCCGTATCCAGCTCGCGGGCGAGGGCGAGGTCGGCCCGGGCGGCGGCCCCGCCGGTGACCTGTACGTGGAGATCCACGAGGTCCCGCACGCCACGTTCCAGCGGCGCGGCGACGACCTGCACTGCACCGTCACGATCCCGATGACGGCGGCGGCGCTCGGCACGAAGTGTCCGCTGGAGACGCTGGACGGCGTGGAGGAGATCGACGTACGCCCCGGCACCCAGTCCGGCCAGTCGATCCCGCTGCACGGCCGCGGCATCACCCATCTGCGGGGCGGCGGCCGGGGCGACCTGATCGTCCACGTCGAGGTGATGACCCCGACGAAGATGGACCCGGAGCAGGAACGCCTGCTGCGCGAACTGGCCCAGCTCCGCGGCGAGGAACGGCCCACAGGCCAATTCCAGCCAGGGCAGCAGGGGTTGTTCTCGCGGTTGAAGGATGCGTTCAACGGACGGTAGGCGGGTCCTGTCAGGCCGGGGGTCCGGGGGGTGTCCCCCGGGTGAGCACAGCCGGCCAGGGCAGCAGGGGTTGTTCTCGCGGTTGAAGGATGCGTTCAACGGACGGTAGGCGGCCCCGCTGACGCTCCCGCCGCCCCGGTTTCCCCGGTCGGCGGGACCGTCGGTACGGCCAGGCGTACGGGCCGGGGGAGTGCCCTCGGCGGCGGGCGCCGAGGTCCTGCCGGTCAGGGTTCGGGGGCGGACCCCGGACCCCTCGTCGCGTGCGGCGCGGTACCGATTCGGAGGTGCCGTGGCCGACATGGCACCATGCCTGCATGTCCTCCGCACTGACCGATCTCTGCCGGTATCCGATCGTGCAGGCCCCCATGGCGGGCGGCGCGTCCTGCCCGCAGCTCGCGGCGGCCGTCTCCGAGGCCGGGGGCCTCGGGTTCCTGGCCGCCGGGTACAAGACGGTCGACGGCATGTACGAAGAGGTCAAACAGCTCCGGGGCCTCACCGGCCGCCCCTTCGGCGTCAACCTCTTCATGCCGCAGCCGCACTACGCCGACCACGCGGCCGTCGAGGTCTACCGCAACCAGCTCGCCGGTGAGGCCGCCTGGTACGACACACCGCTCGGCGACCCCGAGTCGGGGCGGGACGACGCGTACGAGGCGAAGCTCGCGATCCTGCTCGACGACCCGGTCCCGGTCGTCTCCTTCACCTTCGGCTGCCCCACCAGGACGACCTTCGACGCCTTCGCGGGCGTCGGCACCTACACCGTCGTCACCGTGACCACGGCCGAGGAGGCCCAGACCGCCCAGTGGTCCGGCGCCGACGCCGTCTGCGTGCAGGGCATCGAGGCAGGCGGCCACCAGGGGACACACCGCGACGACCCGTCCACCGACGGTGCGGGCATCGGGCTGCTCTCGCTGATCGCGCAGGTCAGGGCCGCCGTGGACCTGCCGCTCATCGCCGCGGGCGGGCTGATGCGCGGCGGCCAGATCGCCGCCGTGCTCGCGGCGGGCGCCGACGCGGCGCAGCTCGGCACCGCGTTCCTCGTCTGCCCGGAGTCCGGGGCGAACGCCCTGCACAAACAGGCCATGACCAACCCCCTGTTCGTACGCACCGAGCTGACCCGGGCGTTCTCGGGCCGCCCCGCCCGCGGACTCGTCAACCGCTTCATGCGCGAGCACGGCCCGTACGCCCCGCCCGCCTACCCCGAGGTCCACCACCTCACCTCCGGGCTGCGCAAGGCCGCAGCCAAGGTGGGCGACGCGCAGGGCATGGCGCTCTGGGCCGGCCAGGGCCACCGGCTGGCGCGCGACCTGCCCGCGGGCAAGCTGGTCGAGGTCCTCGTGGGCGAACTCGACGCCACCCGCGCCTCGTTCATGCCCGGCCTCGGCAGCGCCCAGTGACCGCACCCGTCTTCGTCGTCGCCCCGGGCACGCTGCGCGCGGGCACCGTCACGCTCGACGGACCCGAGGGGCGCCACGCCGTCTCCGTACGGAGGCTGCGGGTCGGTGAGGAGATCGTGCTGACGGACGGCGCGGGCACCGCCGGGTACGGGACGGTCGCGGCGGTCGAGGGCAAGGACCGGCTGGACGTCGCGGTCACCGAGGTACGGACCGAGCCCGAACCCGCGCCCCGGATCACCGTCGTCCAGGCCCTCCCCAAGGGCGACCGGGGTGAACTGGCCGTCGAGACCATGACCGAGACCGGCGTCGACGCCGTCGTCCCGTGGTCCGCGGCGCGCTGCGTCACCCAGTGGCGGGGCGAGCGGGGCGCGAAGGCGCTCGCCAAGTGGCGGGCCACCGCGCGCGAGGCGGGCAAACAGTCGCGCCGGGTGCGCTTCCCCGAGATCGCGGACGCCCTGACCACCAAGCAGGTCGCCGCCCTGCTCGCCACCGCCGACTTCGCGGCAGTCCTGCACGAGGACCGCGCCGCGGACAGCGCCGCGCTGGCCACCGCCGAACTGCCGGAGACCGGCTCGATCGTGCTGGTCGTGGGCCCCGAAGGGGGCGTGTCGCCCGAGGAGTTGACGGCGTTCGCGGCGGTCGGCGCGCGCCCGTACCGGCTGGGCGCCAGCGTGCTGCGCACCTCCACCGCGGGGACGGCGGCCACGGCGCTGCTGCTGGGCCGCACGGGCCGCTGGTCCTGACCGTACGCCCGCACCGCTCGCGCGCTGCCACCCCGGTCCTGTCGGTGGCGCCGGATACGATGCGCCCGTACGGAACCGATCACCGACCGATCACCGACTGACACCGCTCTGCCGAGGAGGCCGGGACCATGGCCGGAGAACCGCAGGCCGACTGCCTGTTCTGCAAGATCGTCTCGGGGGAGGTGCCCGCGACCATCGTGCGCGAGAGTCCGACCACCGTCGCCTTCCGGGACATCAACCCGCAGGCGCCGACGCACGTCCTGGTCATTCCCCGGGCGCACTACCCGGACGCCGCCACCCTCGCCGCGGCCGAACCGGCCGTCGCCGCGGACGTGCTGACCGAGGCGGCGGCCGTCGCCGCCGACGACAGGACGGACACCACCGGGTACCGCGTCGTGTTCAACACGGGCTCCGGCGCCGGCCAGACCGTCTTCCACGCGCACGCCCACGTCCTGGGCGGACGCGGCCTCAACTGGCCTCCCGGGTAGGCGCCTTGTCCGTCCGAGAACTGGTCGTGCTGGGCACCGCCAGCCAGGTGCCCACCCGCCATCGCAACCACAACGGCTATCTGCTGCGCTGGGACGGCGAGGGGCTGCTCTTCGACCCCGGCGAGGGCACCCAGCGCCAGATGCTGCGCGCCGGGGTCGCCGCGCACGACATCAACCGGATCTGCGTCACGCACTTCCACGGCGACCACTCGCTCGGCCTCGCCGGGGTCGTCCAGCGCATCAACCTCGACCAGGTGCCGCACGAGATCACCGCGCACTACCCGGCGAGCGGCCGGCGCTTCTTCGAACGGCTGCGGTACGCGACCGCCTACCGCGAGACGGTCGCGCTGACCGAGGCGCCGATCACCGGCGACGGCGTCCTCGCGCGCACCGCCGCGTACACCCTGGACACCCGCAAGCTCTCCCACCCCGTCGAGGCGTACGGCTACCGCCTCACCGAGCCCGACGGGCGCCGGATGGACCCCGTACGGCTCGCCGCGCACGGCATCGCGGGGCCCGACGTGGGACGGCTCCAGCGCGAGGGCGCGCTCCACGGCGTCACGCTGGACCAGGTCAGCGAGGTCCGGCGCGGCCAGCGGTTCGCCTTCGTCATGGACACCCGGCTCTGCGACGGGGCGTTCGCGCTCGCCGAGGGGTGCGACCTGCTGGTCATCGAGTCGACGTTCCTGGACGAGGACGAGCGGCTGGCCACCGACCACGGCCATCTCACCGCGGGGCAGGCGGGCCGGGTGGCGGCGGAGTCCGGTGTACGCCATCTCGTGCTCACGCACTTCTCCCAGCGCTACAGCGACCCCGACGCCTTCGAGCGGCAGGCACGGGCCGCGGGCTTCGAAGGCGAACTGACGGTCGCCGCCGACCTCGTACGGGTACCGCTCCCCAAGCGCTGACCGGGGGCGGGCGCCCGGCGTGTCCGGCCGGGCCCCGCCGATCGGGCAGACTGTCCGGATCCGCACGCGATCGGGAGCCCGCCGTGATCACACCCAACGGAGACCCGCTGGACCACCTCGACCATCTGGACCGCCCGGGGCCCGCGGCCCCGGGACACACCGCGCTGGAACACTCGGCCCACGTCGACCCGCTCGGGGCGCTGCGCGCCCCGGACGACCCGGAGTGCGACGTCTACCTCACGGGCACGGTCTTCCTCGACATCATCTTCACCGGCCTGGACAGCGCCCCCGTACGGGGCACCGAGTCCTGGGCCAGGGGCATGGGGTCCAGCCCCGGCGGCATCGCCAACATGGCCTCCGCGCTGGCCCGGCTCGGGCTGCGCACCTCGCTCTCCGCCGCCTTCGGCGACGACCACTACGGCGAGTACTGCTGGGACGCGCTGGAGCAGGGCGAGGGCATCGACCTCTCCCGCTCCCGCACCGTCCCCGGCTGGCACTCCCCGGTGACCGTCTCCATGGCGTACGAGGGCGAGCGGACGATGGTCTCGCACGGCCACGAGGCCCCGCCGCCGGAGGGCGCGCTGCCCGAGTGCCCGCCCCGCGCGCGGGCCGCCGTCGCCGCGCTCACCCCCGGGCGGCGCGACGAGTGGATCGCCCACTCCGCACGCCACGGGACCCGGATCTTCGCCGACGTCGGCTGGGACGACACCGGCCGCTGGGACCTCGCGGGACTGGCCGACCTGGAGCACTGCGAGGCGTTCCTGCCCAACGCCGAGGAGGCCATGCGGTACACCCGTACGGACTGCCCCAGGGCCGCCGCGCGGGTGCTCGCCGAGCGGGTCCCCGTCGCCGTCGTCACGCTGGGCTCGGAGGGCGCGTACGCGGTCGACGGGGCGACCGGCGAGACCGCGGAGGTCCCGGCGATCGCGGTGGCCGCGCTGGACCCGACGGGCGCGGGCGACGTCTTCGTCGCCGGGTTCGTCACCGGCACGCTGGCCGGCTGGCCGCTCGCGGACCGGCTGGCCTTCGCCGGACTGACCGCCGCGCTCTCCGTCCAGGAGTTCGGCGGCTCGCTCTCCGCGCCCGGCTGGTCGGAGGTCGCTGCCTGGTGGAGCTACGTCCAGGGCTCGCCCGACCAGAACCCGGCGGCGCTGCGGCGCTACGCCTTCCTGGCGGAGCTGCTGCCCGCGCCGACCCGGCCGTGGCCGCTGCGCAGGGCCGTCCCGACGATCGGTTTCGGCCGCTCGGGCTGAGCCCCGCGGAGTGGGGCGCCGGAGGTTCGTGAGGAAGGCGCGGGGAAAAGCCCTAGGGCCTTGTCAGTGCGGGGTCGTACGCTGGTACTCCAGAGGTTGTCGAGCGGCGAGAACCCTGCAACGGGAGGTATGCGCAGGCCACAGGGCCGGCCCATGACTCAGACACCTACAGTCCAGACCCCCGCGTCGGACCGGGGCTCCGCGCCGGACCAGGCACGCGCCCGGTGGACCGTCCCCGCCAAGCACCCGATGGTGACGGTCCTGGGCTCCGGAGACTCCCTGCTGCGCGTGATCGAGAAGGCGTTCCCGGCCGCCGACATCCATGTCCGGGGAAACGACATCAGTGCGAGCGGCAGCGCGGCGGACGTCGCGCTGATCCAGCGCCTGTTCGACGAGATGATGCTGGTGCTCCGCACCGGTCAGCCGATGACGGAGGACGCAGTGGAACGTTCGATCGCCATGCTCAGGGCGAGCGAGAACGGCGGCGCGGACGGTCCCGAGACGCCCGCCGAGGTGCTCACCCAGAACATTCTCTCCAGCCGGGGCCGGACGATCCGGCCCAAGACCCTCAACCAGAAGCGGTACGTCGACGCGATCGACCGGCACACGATCGTCTTCGGCATCGGTCCCGCCGGTACGGGCAAGACGTATCTGGCCATGGCCAAGGCCGTCCAGGCGCTCCAGGCCAAGCAGGTCAACCGGATCATCCTGACCCGGCCGGCCGTCGAGGCGGGGGAGCGGCTCGGCTTCCTGCCCGGCACGCTCTACGAGAAGATCGATCCCTATCTGCGCCCGCTCTACGACGCGCTGCACGACATGCTCGACCCCGACTCGATCCCGCGGCTGATGGCGGCGGGCACGATCGAGGTCGCGCCTCTGGCGTACATGCGCGGACGCACGCTCAACGACGCGTTCATCATCCTGGACGAGGCACAGAACACCAGCCCCGAGCAGATGAAGATGTTCCTGACGCGCCTCGGCTTCGAGTCGAAGATCGTCATCACCGGGGACATCACCCAGGTCGACCTCCCGGGCGGCACGAAGAGCGGTCTGCGCCAGGTCCAGGACATCCTGGAGGGCGTGGACGACGTGCACTTCTCCCGGCTCACGTCCCAGGATGTCGTACGGCACAAGCTCGTCGGCCGTATCGTCGACGCGTACGAGCAGTACGACAGCGACAACGGGAAGTAGACCAGAGCGCACCATGTCGATCGACGTCAACAACGAGTCAGGTACCGAGGTCGACGAGCAGGCGATCCTCGACACCGCCCGCTACGCGCTCGCCAGGATGCGCATCCACCCGCTCTCCGAACTCTCGGTGATCGTGGTGGACGAGGCCGCGATGGAGCAGCTCCACATCCAGTGGATGGATCTGCCGGGGCCGACGGATGTCATGTCCTTCCCGATGGACGAGCTGCGTCCGCCGGTCAAGGACGACGAGGAGCCCCCGCAGGGGCTCCTCGGTGACATCGTGCTCTGCCCGGAGGTCGCCAAGCGGCAGGGCGAGGAAGCACCGACGCAGCACTCCATGGACGAGGAGCTCCAGCTCCTGACCGTCCATGGGGTGCTGCATCTGCTCGGGTACGACCACGAGGTGCCGGAGGAGAAGGCCGAGATGTTCGGCCTCCAGGCCGCCATCGTCGACGGCTGGCGCGCCGAGCGGGGGCTCACGGGCCCGTCGCCCGCGCCCACGGTCTCGTGACCGCGCAACTGATCGTCGGCGCCGTCGCGCTGGTCGTCGTCGCCTGGCTCGCCGCCTCCGCCGAGGCGGGCATCGCCCGCGTCTCCAGCTTCCGGGCGGCCGAGGCCGTACGGTCGGGGCGGCGCGGCGCGGCCAAGCTGGCGCAGGTCGCCGCCGACCCCACGCGCTATCTCAACGTGGCCCTGCTGGTGCGGGTCGCCTGTGAGATGGCGGCCGGTGTACTGGTCACGTACGTCTGCCTGGAGGGCTTCCAGGAGACCTGGGCGGCGCTGGTCGTCGCCATCGGCGTGATGGTCCTCGTCTCGTACGTCGCCGTGGGCGTCTCGCCCCGTACGATCGGCCGCCAGCACCCGCTGAACACGGCCACGGCCTCCGCGTACGTCCTGCTGCCGCTGGCCAGGATCATGGGCCCGGTCCCACAGCTCCTGATCCTCCTGGGCAACGCGCTCACCCCCGGCAAGGGGTTCCGCAAGGGCCCGTTCGCCAGCGAGGCGGAGCTGCGCGCCATGGTCGACCTGGCGGAGGCGGAATCGCTCATCGAGGACGACGAGCGCCGGATGGTGCACTCCGTCTTCGAACTGGGCGACACCCTCGTACGGGAGGTGATGGTCCCGCGCACGGACCTGGTCTGCATCGAGCGGTACAAGACGATCCGTCAGGCGCTCACCCTGGCGCTGCGCTCGGGCTTCTCCCGTATCCCGGTCACCGGGGAGAACGAGGACGACATCGTCGGCATCGTCTACCTCAAGGACCTGGTCAGGAAGACCCACATCAACCGTGACTCCGAGGCCGACCTGGTCTCCACGGCGATGCGCCCGGCCGCGTTCGTGCCCGACACGAAGAACGCCGGGGACCTGCTGCGCGAGATGCAGCAGGAGCGCAGCCATGTCGCCGTCGTGATCGACGAGTACGGCGGCACGGCCGGGATCGTCACGATCGAGGACATCCTGGAGGAGATCGTCGGCGAGATCACCGACGAGTACGACCGCGAGCTGCCCCCGGTCGAAGAGCTGGGCGACGGCTCCTACCGGGTCACGGCCCGGCTCGACATCGGGGACCTCGGGGACCTGTTCGGCCTCGACGAGTACGACGACGAGGACGTGGAGACGGTCGGCGGCCTGCTCGCCAAGGCCCTGGGCCGCGTCCCCATCGCGGGCGCCACCGCCTGCGTCGAACTCCCCGACGGCCGCACCCTGCGCCTGACGGCCGAATCCCCGGCCGGCCGTCGCAACAAGATCGTCACGGTCCTCGCCGAACCGGTCAAGGAGGAGGCCGCGACCCCATGACGCCCCGCGCGCTGACGGCCGGGGCGCTCCGTTCGTTCTGCCTCGCCCTGAACGGCGCGTTCGAGGACACCCCGTTCCCCCGCAGCCCGGGTCTGACGGTCTTCAAGGTGGGCGGCAGGATCTTCGCCTTCTGCGCCCTGGAGGAGACCCCGCTGAAGGTCTCCCTCAAGTGCGACCCGGAAGAGGCCCTGCGCCTGCGGGAGACCCACCCGGCGATCGTCCCGGGCTGGCACCTCAACAAGCGCCACTGGAACACGGTGACGGTGCCGGACCTGCCGGCGCGGACGGTACGCGAGCTGATCGAGGACTCCTACGACCTGGTCGTGGCCGGCCTCCCCAGAACGGCCCGCCTCCGCCTGGACCGCCCGTGACGGTGCGGGGGGTCCTGCGGGCGTTCAGGACTCCTCGGCCCGCAGGGCTTCCAGGTCGACGACCGTGAACTCACGCAGCCGCATCACGAGCTGTCCGGCCCGGACCCAGTGGATACGGGGATCGTCGAAAGCCACCCCGGCGGCGTCCACCAGGACCGGGAACGGATACCCGGGCCGGTAGAGCGAGCCTCGTACGCCCATCGGACCGAAGCTGCGGACGCGCAGCGTCACGTATCGCTCTCGCAGGTGGGGGCAGGCGCGCACGGATTTCACCGCGCACGGTACGCACAGCGGCGGATGCGTCGTGACGAGGTCCTCGGGCCAGGAGTCCGGATCCGCCGGGTCTTCGCCCAGCATCCACAACACGCCGTTCTCGTCGCGGTCGGCGGGGCCGCCACAGACCTGGCACAGCGTCTGGACCATGGCCCGCCGCTGCCGCAGAGCATGGACCCTGCCGAACTCGGGCCGCCCTCTGCCGGGGAGCGAGGGAACGCGGGTCCACAGCACGCCGTCGGAGTCGCGGTCGTACGGCCGCTCATCCGCGTACCCGATGCCGGGACCCTTCGCGACGACGCGCAGGGCGGGTGCCCGTTCCGCGCTCCATGAGGCGATGTACGGCACCGGTACCGAACGGCCCGGCCCGCTCTGTGCGGATGCTCCTTGACGCCCCATCACCAATCTCACGCTCCCGACCCGGTGACATCTCTAGACATCTTGAGTGAAGCCAACATCTCTAGAGATGTCAACTCTGGTCGCTTCGGGGGATCACGGTGTCCCCGAGGGCGGGCCGGAAGGTACTGGTACACCTGTGCCCTAGGGTGTCCGGAGAAGAGGGAGGCCCCACGTATGTCGACAACTGGCGGCGGCCGTCAGCCGAAGTACCGGCGTATCGCTGACACCCTTCGAGAGGCGATCCGGACTGGTGAGTACGGTCCGGGAACCCGGCTGCCCGGTGAGAACGACCTGATGGCCGCACACGGCGTGGCCCGTATGACCGCGCGCCAGGCACTGGGTGTGCTGCAGAGCGAGGGGATCGCGGAGTCACGCAAAGGCGCCGGGGTGTTCGTCCGGTCGTTCCGGCCGCTGCGGCGGCGGGGCGTTCAACGGCTCTCCGGTGAGGTGTGGGGCGGCGGCCGGTCCGTCTGGTCTGCGGATGTCGAGGACCGCGAACTCGCCGTGGACCGGATCGAGGTGACCGAGGAGTCCGCGTCGGAACCGATCGCGCACGTCCTGGGTATCGCCCCGGGTGACGCCGTCTGCGTAAGGAACCGGCGCTTCGTGCTGGACGGCAAGCCGGTCCTGCTGGCCACCAGCTCGCTTCCGGCCGCCATGGTCGCGGGCTCGGCGGTCACCAGGGAGGACACCGGTCCCGGCGGGATCTACGCCCGCCTCGAAGAACTCGGGCTGAAGCCGGTGCACTTCAGGGAAGAGGTCCGCTCCCGCATGCCGTCCCAGGACGAGACGAACCTGCTGGCTCTCTCGGCGGGCACGCCCGTCATGCTCGTCTGCCGAACGGCGTTCGCTGCCGGAGGGCGGCCCGTCGAGGTCAACGAGATGGTTCTCGACTCCGCTTCGTACGTGCTCGAATACGACTTCGACGCCTAGACACAGGCCCCTGGCCGGGTTGCCTATGCTCGGGGTCATGACACGAGCCACCAACAGCGCCGACGGCGCCGACGCCTCCGCTCTCGACCCCGAGGACCGCAAGATCATCACGCTGGCCCGTTCCGCGCGGGCCAGGAACGGGGTGCCCGAGGGGGCGGCCGTGCGGGACGAGACCGGGCGGACGTATGTCGCCGGGAGCGTGGAGCTGGACTCCCTCAAGCTGAGCGCGCTGCGCACCGCCGTCGCGATGGCCGTGGCCAGCGGGGCCACCTCGCTGGAGGCCGCGGCCGTCGTCACCGACGCCGCGACCGCGTCCGACGAGGACCGCGCGGCCGTACGGGATCTCGGCAGCCCCGCGACCCCGGTGCTGGTGGCGGGCGCGGACGGTGTGCTGCGGGTGACGGTCACCGCCGGGTGACGAGCGCCCCCGGCGCGGTGGGCGGGGGTGTTTACGGGTCGGCTGGTCGGCGGACGGTGAAGGATCGGGGAGAATGGGCGCCATGAGCGCTCGTACCTCCTCTCCCGAGACTTCTCCCGAGTCGGCCGAAGCCCCCCACCGGGCCGGCTTCGCCTGCTTCGTCGGTCGCCCCAACGCGGGCAAGTCCACCCTCACGAACGCTCTGGTCGGCCAGAAGGTGGCCATCACCTCGAACCGGCCGCAGACCACCCGGCACACCGTGCGCGGCATCGTGCACCGCCCCGAGGCGCAGCTCATCCTGGTGGACACCCCGGGGCTCCACAAGCCGCGCACCCTGCTCGGCGAGCGGCTGAACGATGTCGTACGGACGACGTGGGCCGAGGTCGACGTGATCGGCTTCTGCCTGCCCGCCAACGAGAAGCTGGGCCCCGGCGACCGGTTCATCGCCAAGGAACTGGCCGGGATCAAGAAGACGCCGAAGGTCGCCGTCGTCACCAAGACCGACCTCGTCGACTCCAAGACGCTCGCCGAGCAGCTCATCGCGATCGACCAGCTCGGCAGGGAACTCGGCCTGGAGTGGGCGGAGATCGTCCCGGTCTCGGCCGTCGGCGACCAGCAGGTCGGCCTGCTGGCCGACCTCCTCGTCCCGCTGCTCCCGGAGAGCCCGCCGCTCTACCCGGAGGGCGACCTCACCGACGAGCCCGAGCAGGTCATGGTGGCCGAGCTGATCCGTGAGGCCGCGCTGGAGGGCGTACGGGACGAGCTGCCGCACTCGATCGCGGTCGTCGTCGAGGAGATGCTGCCGCGCGAGGACCGCCCGGCGGACAAGCCGCTGCTCGACATCCACGCGAACGTGTACATCGAGCGCCCGAGCCAGAAGGGGATCATCATCGGCCCCAAGGGCAAGCGGCTCAAGGAGGTCGGGACGAAGTCCCGCAAGCACATCGAGGCGCTGCTCGGCACCCCGGTCTTCCTGGACCTGCACGTCAAGGTCGCCAAGGACTGGCAGCGGGACCCCAAGCAGCTTCGGAAGCTCGGGTTCTGACCGCTCCTGGGACGACGGCCGGAGGCCGGCGCAGCGGCGCGAAGCCGGTGAGGCCCCTGGGCCGAGCCGCGCGAGCGGCGCGTTGAGGAGAGGCCCCGAGCAGCTTCGGAAGCTCGGGTTCCGACCGAATTCCGCTTCGGCTACGACCCCGGCTCCCGTTCCCCACTCGGGCCGCCCGGGTTCAGGCGCCTTCCTTCAGGACGGTGGAGATCAGTTCCCGCTGCGCGTCCGTCAGATGGGGGTCCGCGCAGTGGACCGTGCGGCCGTCGACCGTGATCGTGTAGGCGAAGCCGTCCGGGACCCCGGCGCGCGGGGCGGGGCTGCCGGTGGCCGTGAGGGCGCGGTGGGCGAGGGCCTGCCAGTGGGCCGGGTCGGGGAGCCGGGCCGTGTCGATCTCGGCCGTCCGCTCGATGCCGGCGAAGCCGCCCGTACGCCGTACTTGGATACGCATGGGTCCTGTCTAGTACGTGACGGGCGGCGGCGGTAGCCGCCGCCCGTGCCGGTGGCGCGGTGGCCGGGCCGAGGAGGTCAGGTCGTGGGGACCCCGACCTGGGACCACGCCTTGACCACGGCCTCGTGCTCCGCCGTGTCCCCGTAGCGCGCCCGCGCCGCCGCGACCGTCAGCTTGGCGAAGTCGGCGAAGTCCGCCTCGATGTCCAGCTCGCCGCCGGTCAGCACGTCGAACCAGATCTGGCCCGCGCGCTCCCACGCCTTGCCGCCGAGCTCCGTGGCCAGCAGGTAGAACGCGTGGTTCGGGATGCCGGAGTTGATGTGCACCCCGCCGTTGTCGCGGCTCGTCCGTACGTAGTCGTCCATCGTGGCCGGCTGCGGGTCCTTGCCGAGGACGTCGTCGTCGTACGCCGTGCCCGGGGCTTTCATGGAGCGCAGCGCCACACCCTGGACGCGCGGCGCGAGCAGGCCCTCGCCGATGAGCCAGTCCGCCCGGTCCGCGGTCTGGTCCAGCGTGTACTGCTTGACCAGCGTGCCGAAGACGTCCGAGACGGACTCGTTGAGCGCGCCGGACTGGCCGTAGTAGGCGAGGTTGGCCGTGTACTGGGTGAGGCCGTGCGTCAGCTCGTGGCCGATCACGTCCACGGGGAGCGTGAAGTCGAGGAAGATCTCCCCGTCGCCGTCCCCGAAGACCATCTGCTCGCCGTCCCAGAAGGCGTTCCCGTACTCCCGGTCGTAGTGCACGCTGGCGTTCAGCGGCAGCCCCGCCCCGTCCAGCGAGTCGCGGCCGTACGCCGAGAGCAGCAGCTCGAACGTCGAGCCGAGACCGGCGTACGCGCGGTTGACGGTGGCGTCCCGGCCCGGTTCCGAGCCCTCCTCGCGGACCTTCGTGCCGGGCAGCGCCGTACCGTTGCGGCAGTCGTAGATGGTGCGGTGCGGGGTGCCCGTCGCGGCGTCCTCCGCCGCGGCGGCGACCCTCAGCGGGCCCGCGGCGATGGTCAGCCGGCGGCGGGTGCGCTGCGCGGAGTCCGCCTCCAGGGTGCGGCGGGCGGGCCCGGAGACCACGGGGTCGTCGGCCTGCGCGAGCTTGTCGAGTACGTGCGGCGGGACGATGGTGCAGAAGACCGGTGCGATGGCGTTCATGTCTGCAATGTGGCAGGCCGTCGCCGGTCTGTCACTCATTGCGACAGTCTTTGCTGAAATGGAGTGATCCGGGCCGGTACGGCCGTGACGCGTTCCGTATGCTGATACGGACCCGCACGTGCACCACGTCTCGGTTACGCTGCTACGCATCATGCGTTTCGGGCTGCTTCTCCTTAGCTGCCGCGGCGAGGGCCTGTAGTCGTAGGCCGACCCCCTCCCCGCGGAGTCTGGCGTTGCGGTGATCACGCCCCGTCGGCCGTCCCAGTGGACACACGAGGAGCCCTACGCAATGTCTGCATCGTCCGTCGGTCGCCCCACGCCCATCACCAACGCGACCCACACCCAGCGCCCGTCCGGGATGCCCGTCCACAAGTACGGCCGCTACGAGGCCGTGGACATCCCCGACCGCACCTGGCCGGACAACCGGATCACCGTCGCCCCCCGCTGGCTCTCCACCGATCTGCGCGACGGCAACCAGGCCCTGATCGACCCCATGTCGCCGGCGCGCAAGCGCGAGATGTTCGACCTGCTGGTCCGCATGGGCTACAAGGAGATCGAGGTCGGCTTCCCCGCCTCCGGTGAGACCGACTTCGCCTTCGTACGGTCGATCATCGAAGAGGGCGCGATCCCCGAGGACGTGACGATCTCCGTCCTGACCCAGGCGCGCGAGGAGCTGATCGAGCGCACCGTCGAGGCGCTGCGCGGCGCCCACCGCGCCACCGTCCACCTCTACAACGCCACCGCCCCCACCTTCCGCCGGGTCGTCTTCCGCGGCACGAAGGAGCAGGTCAAGCAGATCGCCGTGGACGGCACCCGGCTGGTGACCGAGTACGCGGAGAAGATCCTCGGCCCGGAGACCACCTTCGGCTACCAGTACAGCCCGGAGATCTTCACCGACACCGAGCTGGACTTCGCCCTGGAGGTCTGCGAGGCCGTCATGGACGTCTGGCAGCCCGAGGCCGGCCGCGAGATCATCCTCAACCTGCCCGCCACCGTGGAGCGCTCGACGCCCTCCACGCACGCGGACCGCTTCGAGTGGATGTCCCGCAACCTCTCCCGCCGTGAGCACGTCTGCCTGTCCGTGCACCCGCACAACGACCGCGGTACCGCCGTCGCCGCCGCCGAGCTGGCGCTGATGGCCGGCGCGGACCGCATCGAGGGCTGCCTGTTCGGCCAGGGCGAGCGGACCGGCAACGTCGACCTGGTGACGCTGGGTATGAACCTGTTCTCGCAGGGCGTCGACCCGCAGATCGACTTCTCGCGGATCGACGAGGTCCGCCGTACCAGCGAGTACTGCAACCAGATGGAGATCCACGCCCGTCACCCCTACGTGGGCGACCTGGTCTACACCTCCTTCTCCGGCTCCCACCAGGACGCCATCAAGAAGGGCTTCGACGCCCGTGAGGCCGACGCCGCCGCGCGCGGCCTGTCGGTCGAGGACGTCGAGTGGGCCGTGCCGTACCTGCCGATCGACCCGAAGGACGTGGGCCGCTCCTACGAGGCGGTCATCCGCGTCAACTCGCAGTCCGGCAAGGGCGGTATCGCGTACGTCCTGAAGAACGACCACAAGCTGGACCTGCCGCGCCGGATGCAGATCGAGTTCTCCCGCATCATTCAGGCCAAGACCGACGCCGAGGGCGGCGAGGTCACCCCCGCCCAGATCTGGTCCGTCTTCCGCGACGAGTACCTGCCCAACGCCGAGAACGCCTGGGGCCGGGTCCAGCTCCGCTCGGGCCAGTCCACGACCGACACCGACGGCAAGGACACCCTGACCGTCCAGGCCGTCGTGGACGGTACGGAGACGGTGCTGACCGGCACCGGCAACGGTCCGATCTCCGCCTTCTTCGAGGCGCTGGGGACGGTCGGGGTGGACGCCCGGCTGCTGGACTACCAGGAGCACACCATGAGCGAGGGCGCGAGCGCGCAGGCCGCCTCGTACATCGAGTGCGCCATCGACGGAAAGGTGCTGTGGGGCATCGGCATCGACGCCAACACCACCCGCGCCTCCCTCAAGGCGGTCGTCTCCGCCGTCAATCGCGCGGCGCGCTGATCCGCCGGGTCGCCGCCCGGCGCCCCGCGCTGACCTGAGCTTTTCCGGACCCCGCCCTGGTATGCAAGGGGCGGGGTTCGGCCATGTCGTGGCGATCTCACGCCACGGTGCTGACGGCACCTCCAAGATGTGGCTAACATCACGTCAACGCGGCGGCTCGGCAACCCCATTCCCCGAACAGGGGGCGGAGACGCGGCGCAGTGCAGCGCAACGAAGCGTTGCCGGGGCGTGACGGAGGTGCGCGACGTGCTGCCAGCTCAAGGACCACGCGGCCGAAAACCGCGCCTCTGCGGCATTCGTACGTCGTGGACCACGGTCGGCGACGGCGAGTTCTTCTGCCCCGACTGCGGTGGTGACCGCAACTACCGCCGCCGTACCGGCCGTCGCCGCTTCACCGTGCTCGGCATCCCGCTGCTCTCCCGGGGCGTCGCGGGCCCCGTCGTCGAGTGCGCCGCCTGCCACGCCCACTTCGGCACGGACGCGCTGGACCACCCCACCACGCTCCGCTTCTCCGCGATGCTCCGCGACGCCGTCCACACGGTCGCGCTCGCGGTCCTCGCGGCCGGCGGCACCGCGTCCCGTACGGTCCGCGAGACCGCCGTCCTCACGGTGCGCGCGGCCGGGTTCGAGGACTGCACGGAGGACCGGCTGACGGACCTGGTCGAGGCGCTGGCCGCCGACACCGGCCGCTTCGTCGTCGACGCGGGCCCCTTCGGCGCCGCGCTCGCCATCGAACTCCACGAGGCGCTGGAACCGCTCGCGCCGCACCTCGCCCCGGCGGGCCGGGAGTCGATCCTGCTCCAGGGCGCCAGGATCGCCCTGGCGGACGGGGTTTACAGCCCGGCGGAGCGCGAGGTGCTGAGCATCGTGGGCGGCGCGCTCCAGCTCCGCGCGGACGACACGGCGCGGCTGCTGCTGGCGGCGTCGGGCACGCCCTCCTGAGGGCCCTGCGCGCCGCGTACCCGCCTCTCCGCGCCCCGGCGCCCGCCCTCCGTACGGATGGGCTCCACCACCTCCGTACGGACGGGAGGGCGGCGCCCGCGCATGCGGGAGAATGGCGTCATGAGTCTGTTCCGGGACGACGGCGTCGTGCTGCGCACCCAGAAGCTCGGTGAGGCCGACCGCATCATCACGCTTCTGACCCGCGGCCACGGCCGGGTCCGCGCCGTCGCCCGGGGGGTGCGCAGGACCAAGTCGAAGTTCGGGGCCAGGCTGGAGCCTTTCTCCCATGTCGACGTGCAGTTCTTCGCGCGCGGCAGCGAGCTGATCGGCCGCGGCCTGCCGCTGTGCACCCAGAGCGAGACCATCGCTCCGTACGGTGGCGGGATCGTCTCCGACTACGCCCGCTACACCGCGGGCACCGCGATGCTGGAGACCGCGGAGCGGTTCACCGACCACGAGGGCGAGCCGGCCGTCCAGCAGTACCTGCTGCTCGTCGGCGGGCTGCGGACCCTCGCCAGGGGGGAGCACGCGCCCCATCTCATCCTGGACGCCTTCCTGCTGCGCTCCCTCGCCGTCAACGGGTACGCGCCGAGCTTCGACGACTGCGCGAGGTGCGGGCTGCACGGCCCCAACCGGTTCTTCTCGGTGGCCGCGGGCGGGGTCATCTGCGGCGACTGCCGGGTGCCCGGCAGCGTCGTACCCTCTGCTGAGGCCGTCGGACTGCTCAGCGCGCTGCTGACCGGGGACTGGGCGACGGCCGACGCGTGCGAGGCGCGCCATGTCAGGGAGGGCAGCGGGCTGGTGTCCGCCTATCTGCACTGGCATCTGGAGCGGGGCCTGCGCTCCCTCAGATACGTGGAGAAGAACTAGCTCGGACAGCGAAGAGCTGAGCGAGGAACGAGGAGACGAGAAGCGCATGGCACGACGCGGAATCATGGGACGCTCCCGCCGCGAGTACAAGACGCCGGAGCCGCATCCGTCGGGGGCCACGCCGCCGAAGATCCCCGGCGAGCTGGTGCCGAAGCACGTGGCCTGCGTCATGGACGGGAACGGCCGCTGGGCCAAGGACCGCGGACTGCCGCGCACCGAGGGCCACAAGGTCGGCGAGGGCGTCGTCCTCGATGTGCTCAAGGGCTGCCTGGAGATGGGCGTGAAGAACCTCTCCCTGTACGCCTTCTCCACCGAGAACTGGAAGCGCACGCCCGACGAGGTGCGCTTCCTGATGAACTTCAACCGCGATGTCATCCGGCGCCGCCGCGACGAGATGGACGAGCTGGGGATCCGGATCCGCTGGGTCGGCCGGATGCCCAAGATGTGGAAGTCGGTCGTCCAGGAGCTCCAGGTGGCCCAGGAGCAGACCAAGGACAACGACGCCATGACGCTCTACTTCTGCGTCAACTACGGCGGCCGTGCGGAGATCGCCGACGCGGCGCAGGCGCTCGCGGCCGATGTCGCGTCCGGCAAGCTCGACCCGGCCAAGGTCAACGAGAAGACGTTCGCGAAGTACCTCTACTACCCGGACATGCCGGACGTGGATCTCTTCCTGCGGCCGAGCGGTGAGCAGCGTACGTCCAACTACCTGATCTGGCAGAGCAGTTACGCGGAGATGGTCTTCCAGGACGTGCTGTGGCCGGACTTCGACCGGCGGGACCTGTGGCGGGCCTGCCTGGAGTACGCCTCCCGGGACCGCCGCTTCGGCGGGGCGCTGCCCAACCAGTCGGGCGACGTGGACATTCCGGAGCAGGCCGAGCAGGTCTGACCGCCCTTGTCCCGACGCGTGTGGGGGGCCCGGAGATCTCCGGGCCCCCCCCCCCCCGGGCGGGGGGTGGGGGGGCCTTGATGGCGGGCGCCCCCG
>NZ_JBHZDA010000044.1:0-7970 GCF_042755665.1 Streptomyces sp. NPDC059142 | reverse complement strand
ATGGCCGCCGGCGGCCCGCGCGACGGCCCGGCGGGCTCCCCCGGGCGGGGGGGGGCGGCGGCCGACCCCGGCCCCCCCCCCCCCCGCGGTGCGGTGTGTGCGGTTCAGTTCTTGGCGGCGGCCGCCGCGCACTCCGCGCAGGTGCCGAAGATCTCCACCGTGTGCGCCACGCTCACATAGCCGTGCTGGGCCGCGATCGTCTCCGCCCACTGCTCGACGGCCGGCCCCTCGACCTCGACCGCCTTGCCGCAGATCCGGCAGACGAGATGGTGGTGGTGGTCGCCGGTCGAGCAGCGCCGGTAGACCGATTCGCCGTCGTTCGTGCGCAGCACGTCGACCTCGCCCGCGTCGGCGAGCGACTGGAGCGTGCGGTAGACCGTGGTCAGTCCCACCGAGTCACCACGGTGTTTGAGCATGTCGTGGAGATCCTGAGCGCTGCGGAACTCGTCCACCTCGTCGAGCGCCGCCGCCACCGCGGCGCGCTGGCGGGTCGATCGGCCGCGCACGGGGGCCGCGTTCGATCCGCCGCTGGGCGCAGTCGTCACCGGTGCCTCCTTGCCTCTGCCCGTGTCCTCCGGGCGTTGCCCGCTTGTCTACGGGCCCCATTCTGCCAGTCCAGGACCGGCCCGCGGTCATGCCGTGGCGTCCTCCGCCGGACGCCGGGCGCCCGGGACGTCGGGTACGGGCGCCGGAGCCGGTCCGGTCCCGTCCGCCTGTACGAGACACGCTTCCTCGTTCCTCAGCGCACGGGCCCGTCGCCGGGCCAGCGGCGTGGCGAGCGCGGTCAGCAGGACGAAGACCCCGATCGCGATCAGCACGATCGTCGCGCCCGGCGGTACGTCCTGGTAGTACGAGGTGACCGTGCCGGCCAGTGTCACCGCCGTACCGATCACGACGGAGAGCACGAACGTGACCACGAACGAGCGCGTGACCTGCTGCGCCGCCGCCACCGGCACCACCATCAGCGCGCTGACCAGCAGCAGCCCCACCACCCGCATGGCGACCGTGACCGTCACGGCGGCGGTCACCGCGATCAGCAGGTTCAGGGCGCGCACGGGCAGCCCGGTGACCCGGGCGAACTCCTCGTCCTGGCTGACGGCGAAGAGCTGGCGCCGCAGCCCCACCGTGACCAGCACCACAAAACCGGCCAGCAGCGAGATCGCGGTGACGTCGGAGGGCGAGACGGTCGAGAGCGAGCCGAAGAGGTACGAACTGAGGTTCGCGTTGGAACCGTTCGGCGCGAGGTTGATCAGCAGCACACCGCCCGCCATGCCGCCGTAGAAGAGCATCGCCAGCGCGATGTCGCCGCGGGTGCGCCCGTACGCCCTGATCAGCTCCATCGTGACGGCGCCGAGCACGGCGACGAGCGTGGCCATCCAGATCGGGCTGGCGGAGAGCAGGAAGCCCAGGCCGACCCCGGTCATCGCCACATGGCCGATCCCGTCGCCCATCAGGGCCTGGCGGCGCTGGACGAGATAGATGCCGACGGCGGGCGCGGTGACGCCGACGAGGACGGCGGCGATCAGCGCCCGCTGCATGAAGGCGGTCTCAAGGATTTCCATGGTCAGGTCAGCAGTCCCGTACGGAGCGGCTCGCCGGCCGCGTGCGGATGAACGTGGTCGTGGCCGGGCAGGGCGTGCTGGCCGACGGCCTTCGGCGGCGGCCCGTCGTGCATCACGCAGCCGTCGCGCAGCACCACCGCGCGGTCGATCAGCGGCTCCAGCGGACCCAGCTCGTGCAGGACGAGCAGGACGGTCGCGCCGGCCGCCACCTGCTCGCGCAGGGTCGCCGCGAGGATGTCCTGACTGGCCAGGTCGACGCCCGCCATCGGCTCGTCCATGATCAGCAGCTCGGGCTCGGAGGCGAGCGCGCGGGCGATCAGCACGCGCTGGTGCTGGCCGCCCGACAGGGCGCCCACGGAGTCCCTGGCGCGGTCGCCGAGGCCCACCAGCTCGATGGCCCGCTGAACGGCCGCACGATCGGCCCTGGTGGGCCATCCCAGCCGCAGGGGGCTCGTACGGGAGAGCCGGCCGGAGGAGACGACCTCGCGGACGGTCGCGGGCACGCCGCTCGCGGCGGTGGTGCGCTGCGGTACGTAGCCGACGCGCCGCCAGGCGCGGAAGCGGCGCAGCGGGGTGCCGAAGAGCGAGATCTCCCCGTCGGAGAGCGGCACCTGGCCGATCACGGAGCGCACGGCGGTGGACTTGCCGGAGCCGTTGGCGCCGAGCAGGGCGACCACCTCGCCGCGGCGCACGGTGAGGTCGACACCGCGCAGGACGGGGCGTGCGCCGAGCGTGGCGGTGGCGCCGCGGACGGTGACGACGGGCGGGGGCCCGTCGTCGGTACCGGGGTGCGCCGGGGCGCGTTCCGCCGCCCTGGCGTGGTCGCTCTCCACCGTCGCCATGTCAGGCGCCTCCGTTGCTGGTCTCGTCGCTGTCGTCGCGGGCCGGGTAAGCCGACCCCGGCCGGGGGAGCCGCCCCGTCAGGGGAATCGTTTCGCCCGGCTCCCCGTCACGTCACATCATTTCGCGCCGAGCGCGGTGCGCAGCGCTGCCAGGTTGGACCGCATGACCTCGATGTAGTCGCGGCCCTTGGTCTTGTCGGTGATTCCCTCGATCGGGTCGAGGACGTCCGTGGTGAGCCCGGAGTCCCCGGCCACCGTCCTGGCGGTCTTGTCACTGGCGAGTGTCTCGAAGAATACGGTGGTGACCTTGTCCCGCTTCGCGATGGTCTCCAGTTCCTTCACCCGGGCCGGGCTCGGCTCCGACTCGGGGTCGATGCCGGCGATGGCCTCCTGCTCCAGACCGTAACGCTCGGCGAGGTAGCCGAAGGCGGCGTGGGTGGTGATGAACGTCCTGGTGGCGGTGGAGGCGAGGCCTTCCTTGAAGGACGTGTTCAGGCCGTCCAGCTTGGTGACCAGGGCGCTGGTGTTCTTCTTGTACGCGGCGGCGTTGTCGGGGTCGGCCTTCTCCAGGGAGGCGCCGACGCCCTTGGCGACCTCGGCGAACCGCACCGGGTCGAGCCAGATGTGCGGGTCCTTGCCGTCCGTCTCCGACTCCTCGTGCCCGTGCTCGGCCTCGTCGTGACCGTGCTCGGCCTCGTCGGCGTGGTCGTCGTCGTGACCGTGGTCGTGGCCGGTCGCCGTGCCGTGGTTCTCCAGGGTGGTGAGGGTCGTCGCGTCGACGACCGTCTTCGCCCCTGACTGGTCGATGGCCTTGTCCACGGCGGGCTGGATGCCCTTGAGGTAGAGGATGACGTCGGCCTCGCCGAGCTGGGCGGCCTGCCGGGGCTTCAGCTCCAGGTCGTGCGGCTCGACGCCCGGCTTGGTGAGGGTGGTGACGGAGACGTGGTCGCCGCCGATCTGCCGGGCCAGGTACTCCATGGGGTAGAACGACGCGGTCACCGCCAGCTTGCCGTCGCCGCTCTTCCCTGTCGTGTCGGAGGAGGAGCAGGCGGAGAGCGCCACCATGCCGAGGGTGACGGTTCCGGCGAGGGCGGCGGTGGGTATGAGGCGTCGTCGTACGTTCATGACAGTCATTTTCAACAAAAGTGGAAACGATTGTCAACAAGGGGCGGGTAACGGGCCGGAATGCCCCTTGCTCCGCACCGATTTGATCGAAGGGGTGCGCGCGCCGCTAATCTGAAGCATTCGCCGTTCGTCGTCGTCGTAATGAAGAGAGACCCGTGGCCGCCGACAAGATCGACAGCATCGTCAACCTGAGCAAGCGCCGTGGCTTCGTCTACCCGTGCAGTGAGATCTACGGTGGTCAGCGGGCCGCCTGGGACTACGGGCCGCTCGGAGTCGAGCTGAAGGAAAACCTCAAGCGTCAGTGGTGGCGCTACATGGTCACCTCGCGCGAGGACGTTGTCGGCATCGACTCGTCGGTGATCCTCGCCACGGAGGTCTGGGAGGCGTCCGGCCACGTCGCGACCTTCACCGACCCGCTCACCGAGTGCACCTCCTGCCACAAGCGCTTCCGCGCCGACCACCTGGAGGAGGCGTACGAGGCGAAGCACGGCAAGGCCCCCGCGAGCCTCTCCGAGCTGAACTGCCCGAACTGCGGCAACAAGGGCACCTTCACCGAGCCCAAGCAGTTCTCCGGTCTGCTCTCCACCCACCTCGGCCCGACGCAGGACTCCGGTTCGGTCGCCTACCTGCGCCCCGAGACCGCGCAGGGCATCTTCACCAACTTCGCCCAGGTGCAGCAGACCTCGCGCAAGAAGCCGCCGTTCGGCATCGCGCAGATGGGCAAGTCCTTCCGGAACGAGATCACTCCGGGCAACTTCATCTTCCGCACGCGCGAGTTCGAGCAGATGGAGATGGAGTTCTTCGTCAAGCCGGGCGAGGACGAGCAGTGGCAGGAATACTGGATGGAGCAGCGCTGGAACTGGTACCGCGACCTGGGTCTCCGTGAGGAGAACATGCGCTGGTACGACCACCCGGCCGAGAAGCTCTCGCACTACTCCAAGCGCACCGCCGACATCGAGTACCGCTTCCAGTTCGGCGGCAGCGAGTGGGGCGAGCTGGAGGGTGTCGCCAACCGCACGGACTACGACCTCTCCGCGCACTCCAAGGCGTCGGGCCACGACCTGTCGTACTTCGACCAGGAGGCCGGCGAGCGCTGGACCCCCTACGTCATCGAGCCCGCCGCCGGTGTCGGCCGCGCGATGCTCGCCTTCCTCCTCGACGCGTACAACGAGGACGAGGCGCCCAACGCGAAGGGCGTGCTGGAGAAGCGCACCGTGATGCGCCTCGACCCGCGCCTCGCGCCGGTCAAGGTCGCCGTGCTGCCGCTCTCCCGCAACCCGCAGCTCTCGCCGAAGGCCAAGGGCCTCGCGACGGACCTGCGCCGCAACTGGAACATCGAGTTCGACGACGCGGGCGCCATCGGCCGCCGCTACCGCCGCCAGGACGAGATCGGGACGCCGTTCTGCGTGACGGTCGACTTCGACACCCTGGACGACAACGCGGTGACGGTGCGCGAGCGCGACACGATGAAGCAGGAGCGCGTCTCGCTGGACCGGATCCAGAGCTACCTGGGCGAGCACCTGCTCGGCTGCTGACCCGAAGCCCTGAGGCCCCCCCGGGCCCCGGAGGGCACAGGACAGGCCCCCGGTTCCGTCGCGGAACCGGGGGCCTGCCCGCGTTCCGCGCCGGATCCTTGCGGCACACTGGGCGCTCCCCGACAAGAGAGGAACGGATCATGCCGTCCTCCACCACCAGCAAGGTCAGCCGATGGGATCAGCACGGGCGGGAACATGTCGTCCGTGTGGAGAAGGCGGGTGTGCAGCGGTCGTTGACGTGTGACACCTGCGGCTGGCGGAAGGGGGCGCAGTTCCTTCCGTGGCTCAAGGCCGAGGAACACCTCACCGAGGCCCACCAGGCCACCGTGGACCCGGCGGCGGGCTGACCCCGGCCGCCCGGGGGCGGGGGAGGGCGGAGGTGGGCGCCGTTCCCCGCCGTCAGGGCCTGAGGCCGCGCAGCAGGAGATCGGAGACGGCGGTGAAGTCCGCGTCGATCGTGGGCTTCTGCCACTCCGGGGCGTAGCACGGGTCGTGGAAGCGCGCCGTCGCGACGAAGAGCGCCCCGGCCGCGCCCGCCGGGTCCGGTGCCACGAACTCGCCCGCGCGCACGCCCTCTTCGACGATCCGGGTGAGCTGTCCGGTCAGCTCCGTCAGATGCGCGTCCACCGCGTCGCTCTGCTCCCCGGTGAGCACCGAGTACGTGGCGAACAGCTCGGGGTCGTCGCCCGCCTTGTGGCGCTTGGTGTCGAACAGCGCCAGCAGCCAGCCGCGCAGCTTCTCCGGACCCGGCGCCTGCGATCCCTCGACGATCTCCTGGAGCACCCGCTCCGTCCCGCTCAGCCAGCGCGCCGTGACCGCCTCGCGCAGCGCCGCCTTCGTCCTGAAGTGCCGGTAGACGCTGCCGTGGCTGACCCCGAGCAGCCGGGCCACATCCACCACCGTCGCCTTCGCCGGTCCGTAACGGCGCAGCACCTCCTCGGTGGCTTCGAGGATGCGCTCGGCGGTCAGGGTCTCGGGGGACATGGCTGCCCGACCTCTCATGGCTCGTGCGGCTCGTGCGGCACTTGCGGCTTGTGCGGGCTCGTACGGCGGAGGTATGTCGCCCGGGGTGCCAGGCGACACTACCGGTCACCCCGGGCCGGGCCGTCCGGCGGGTGAGCCCCTGGAACCGCCCTTGCGCGCCGCCCCTCTCCGCGGCCCGCCCCGGGCCGCGCGCGGTCCCGCCGCGCCCCGGGTCACCGCCGCTCGCTGTCCAGCGTCGACATCTGCGCGGCCGGATACCGCTCGCCCGCCGCGACGCCCGCCGGGAAGGCCCGGTCCAGGGCGTCGAGATCGGCGGCGTCGAGCGTGACGTCCAGGGCGCCCAGGGCCTCGGTCAGCCGGTCCCGGCGGCGGGCGCCGATGAGCGGGACGATGTCCTCCCCCTGGGCGAGCACCCAGGCGATGGCGATCTGCGCGACCGTGACGCCCTTCTGCTCGGCGAGCGCGCGCAGCGAGTCGACCAGCGCCAGGTTGTGATCGAGGTTCGCGCCCTGGAAGCGCGGGCTGTGCGCCCGGAAGTCGCTCGGGCCCAGCTCGCGGTCGCGGGTGAAGTGGCCGCTGATCAGCCCCCGCGAGAGCACCCCGTACGCCGTGACGCCGATGCCCAGCTCGCGGACCGTCGCCAGGATGCCGTCCTCGATGGAGCGCGAGATCAGCCCGTACTCGATCTGGAGGTCCGCGATCGGGGCGACGGAGGCGGCCCGCCGGATGGTGTCGCTGCCCGCCTCGGAGAGGCCGATGTGGCGGACGTGGCCGGCTTCGACCAGCTCGGCGATGGCGCCGACGGTCTCCTCGATCGGGACATCGGGGTCGACCCGGGCGATCCGGTAGATGTCGATGTGGTCGGTGCCGAGGCGCTGGAGGGAGTAGGCGGCGAAGTTCTTGACGGCGGCCGGCCGTCCGTCCTGCCCGCCCCAGCCGTTGTCGGGATCGCGCAGGGCGCCGAACTTGACGCTGGTGAGCGCCCGTTCGCGGGCTCCGGCCGGAGCGGTCCGCAGCGCCTCCGCGATCAGCAGCTCGTTGTGCCCCATCGCGTAGAAGTCGCCGGTGTCGAGCAGGGTGACGCCCGCGTCGAGCGCGGCGTGCAGGGTGGCGATGGACTCGGCGCGGTCCACCTCTCCGTACAGCGCGGACATGCCCATGCAGCCGAGGCCGAGGGCGGAGACCTGGGGGCCGGTGGCGCCGAGGGCGCGGGTGGGGATGGCGTGGGTGGTCATGGCGGCTTCCTCCGTACACGAATTCTGACACCGTCAACGATGGCATGACGGATGACAGATTTCAATATCTGTCATCCGTTCGGGTGTTCGGTGGTCCGCCCGCCCGGCGCCGGGCCCGCAAGATCCTCCGGGCCCACCAGGGCCTCCGGGCCCGCGGAAAATGCGTTACCCCCCGGTCGCGCCCGGTGGTAACGTTTCGGGCATGTTCTTCCAGATCTACGAGTGAGAGCGCGGCGGTCTCCGAACCGCCCCCCACCGACGAATCCGCAGATCACTTCTCATCACTTCGGGAGAACCCCGTGGCAAAGAGCCGCAACAACCTTCTTGGCGTGGGCGGTCAGCGCACGAAGATGAGCCGCACGGACCCGCAGTCCAGCGGCCCCGCCCGCGACGCCAACCGCAAGGCCGCCGCCGACCAGAAGCAGGAGCTGCTGCGCAAGATGCGGGAGCGCGCGGCGGGTCAGACGCAGGCCGACCAGGACGACACCACTCCGGCGGGCGACCCGGCCCCGGCGAACGGCGAGGACACGGCGCGCGCCTGACGCCGCCCGCCCCGAGGGGGCGGACACGGAACAGCGCGCGGAGGGGGGGGGGGGGAAAAAATAGAGGGTGGCCGCCGCCCCGAGATAGTATAACAGTACCACCCCCCCGCCCCGGCGAGCGGGGGGGGGGGCAGCTCGCACTCGC
>NZ_JBHZDA010000043.1:49007-55598 GCF_042755665.1 Streptomyces sp. NPDC059142 | reverse complement strand
TATTTTTTTTTTTCATATAAGTTTAGTGTATTGCTTCTTATTCAAGTCTCGCCTGGGGCTCGCTTTTATGTTCCCCCATACCACGCCCCCCCCCCCCCCCACCGCACTTGCCCGCCCAAGGGCCTCGGCTCATCCTACGATCGAAGATTCTTCCCATCGGCGGAGACCGTGTGCCGGTCCGGCAGCGGGTGTGACCCGAGGGAGCGCGCTCCTTCGTGATCCGGCGCCCCCGGTCCGTTCCCGTTCGAGCATGGCCCGGGGCGGGAGCCGGCGCTCCCCGGTGCATGCGCGGCGCGGCTTCCGGCCGGGGTGGTGACCGAGCAGGGCGGCGGCCCTGACGGCCGCCGCCCTCGGGCGTCGGCCGTCAGGGATTCTCGATGGTGATGAAGGGGTCCCATTGGAAGTACCCCTGCAATTGCCGGTGGTGGTCCAGGATCTGGAAGTAGAAGTGGTATACGACCTTCCCGGCCCTTTTGACGGTCGTCCGCCAGTAATGGTCCTCGTAGTTCTGCGTCACGAATTCCGGCTTGCCCTCGGATCCCTCCTTCGGCATCGGAAAGACGCCGTCGATCACCTCGATCTCCGGTGTCCTGATGAGCGTGTGGTCGCTGTCGCTGCTGACGTACTTGTAGAGCAGTGCCTTGTAGTCGCTGCCGAGCGACAGCGTCGTCTCCCGCCACCTGATGCTGTCCCCCGGCTCGGCCCGGAGGTTCAGCTCGGCGCCCGACGTGCCGACGATGTGGTCGTGGCGGGTCGTCATGTAGATCAGGGCGTGGTCGACCTGTGTCGGCGCCTCGGGGTTCCTCGACGCGTTGGGGTTCCGCTCGACGATCGTGGCCGCGTCGAACGCGATCAGTACGTTGAGATCAGCCATTTCCTGCCCTTTCGCATACACACGTACATGGGATTTCCGATCAGGCTTCCTCGCGTCTGCGCCCTGGCTCCCCCCTTTCCCCCTCCGGAGCCCGCCCCGGCCCGACCAGCCCCGCCCCGGCGCGGCCCTGCCCGAACCGGCCCGAACCGGCCCGGCACGCCATGACCCCGTCCGTCAGGCCGTCGTGCCGGGGTTCGGCACCTTGTACGCCATCGCCCGCGGGTAGTCGTGCCGGTGCAGCCGGACGCGGACCAGCAGGGGCCCGGCGTTGACCGGGTCGGCCGGGTCGGTGAGGCGCGTCAGCAGGTCGTCCAGCTCGGAGGCGTACGCGATGCTGAGCCCGTTCGCCGGGGTCTCCTTGCCGGCGAAGACATCCGCGAGCCGTTCGTAGTGCCACGGGTGGAGGACGTTGTAGAAGTCCGCGTCCGTGCCGTCCGCCCCGCCGGAGCCCCGGTCCGCGTAGTACGACGGGTGCACCAGCATCTGCTCGATGCCGTAGAAGTGCCCGTTGTCCAGGACGAACACCACCGAGCGCAGCCCGAGTCCGGTGTGGGTGGAGATCTCCTGGCAGGTCTCCTGGAAGGCACCGTCACCGACGAAGACCATCGGGCGGGCGTGCCCGCGCTCCGGGGCGAGCGCGGCGCCGGTGGCCGCGCCGACCGACCAGCCGATGGAGAGCCAGCTGATCTGCGACAGGAACCCGCCCGCCGGCAGGGACAGGTTCATCGACCCGATGAGGGAGAACGCGGCGTCGGAGACGACCGTCCAGTTCTGCTCCGTCTCCTGGCCGAGGAAGTGGTTGATCCGGTCGAACAGGCCGTCGTAGCTGAGCCGTTCGGCGTGCCGGGACGCCGGGGCGGCCACGCGGAGCGAGGCGCGGTGCCGCTCCAGGTCGGCGGGGCGGTCACCGGGCGCCCCGTGGTGCGCGTGGGCCTCGGCGTAGTAGTCGGCGTCCAGGCCCCCGGAGCCGTAGCGGTTCACCAGCGCGTCCTGGAGGGCGGGCAGGAGCTGTTCGAGCTGGACGTCGGGGAAGTAGGAAGTGCCCACGCTGACACCGCCGTTCGCCGCCATCACCCAGTCGTCGCCGATGTCCTGCTCGCCGCCGAGGTTCTTCGACGTGGACCAGGCGCCGAGCCCGATGCGGCAGGTGGCCCACTCCTTGAAGATCCGGCGCACGTCGGGGTGGCTGGCCCGTCCGTTGTAGACCCCGTGGAACTGCGGCAGGTCCTCCGCGACGACCGCCTTGGCGCCGACGGTGGTGCAGAACGGCACACCGGTGGACTCCACCAGCTCGGTGAACGGCCCGGCGAGACGGAGCCGGCCGATCTCCTCGCCCGCCCAGAGCACCGGTCGGGGCGTTCCGTCCGGGCCGGGGTGCTCCTCGACCAGGGCGAGGATCGCGGACACGGCCCGGTCCAGCATGAGCTGGTTGCGCGCGCCGAACGGCCGTTCGCGCCGGACGACCGGCTCCCCCGGCTCGGGGCAGGGCTCGTCCCACAGGTCCTCCATGACCTCCAGGTAGACCGGCCTGCTCTCGGAGAGGCACGCGGTGAGCGCGGCGTCGATCTGGCCGGCCGCGAGGCCCGGGTTGGAGATGACCTGCGCGTCCACGGTGACCTGCCGGTAGACGTCCAGGTTGCTCTCCGCGCGCGGGCTCATGTGCGAGGTGAGCAGGGAGAGGGCCCGGTAGTTCTGCCACTGCTCGTAGGGCGGGGAGGCGTTGATCGCGACGAACGGTATCCGCTCGACGTAGGCGCCGCCGCAGGCGTTGAGGAGGTTGAACGCGCCGACGCTGTACGTGACCGCCGCCGCGCCGACGCCGTGGATACGGGCGTAGGCGTCGGCGGCCTGTCCCGCGCCGCCCTCGGTCGGCGTACCGACCCACTCGACGTCGCCCTCGGCGCGCAGGGTGGTCAGGAACGGGCCGAGGTGGTTGCCGGGCACGCCGAACAGGTGGGTGATGCCCAACTCGGCCAGCCGCAGGGCGAGATAGCGGGCGACCGTGCACCGGGGGGTGGTCGCGGTCACGAGCTGCCCTCCGTGTCCTGGCCCGGCGTGGTGACGGGAGGGGCCTGATGGACGGCGACCGCGGCGCGCACGGCGCTCTCCAGAGCGCCCTCGATCCAGGCGTGTTTGAGGGAGGTGTGCTCGCCGGCGAAGTGGACGGGGCCTTCGGGCCTGGGGACGTCCAGGTGGAAGCTGGTCATCTGGTGCGCGGTGTACGTGGCGGCCTCACCGAAGGCGTACGGGTCACGGGCCCAGCTCTTGGTGGCGCCGCGCCCGGTGAAGAACACCTCGATCCGCCGGCCGTGCAGCGCCTGGAGGTTGCGCAGGGCGTAGACGTAGCGTTCCGCGTTGCGCATGGAGTCCCAGCGGGTGGCGTCGTCGGACCAGCAGTACGCGGCGAGCACCACACCGCCGGTGCTGCCCTCGACCCGGTGCGAGGGGTAGTACATGAAGCGGTTGGGGTTGTCGGCGGCCGAGCCCCCTCCGAAGCAGTGGGTGGCGGGCCTGACGGCCGGGCCGCGCAGCGGCATGGTGGTGTTGAGCTGCCGCATCTCCTCGGTGACGCTGCTGTCCTTGACCGCGGCCCCGAGCAGACCGGTGTCCGCCCCCGGGGAGGTGAGGTCCGGATCGGCCTCGTCCGCACCGGTGTTGAGCCGGTAGTTCTCGTACGCGCCCGGTGCGACGCTCTCCAGCACGCCCCGCCAGTCGTCCTCGGTGAACTCCCACCAGCGGTGGCTGAACTCCAGCAGCACCTTGGTGGCCTGGTCGTAGTGGGTCTCGATGATGGCGCGGCGCTTCTTGTACGACATGGAGGGGACGATCTCCACGAAGCGCAGGGCGGAGAACGGGACGGTGACGATCGCCAGGTCACCGGTCCACAGGCGCGGCGGGGCCTGCGGGTCGTTCTCGGCGACGGTCTGTACGGCGACGCCCCGTCCGTCGGGTCCGACGGCGCCGGTGCCCTCGGGGTCGGCGTCGCGGCTGGGGTCGTGGTATTCGAGGCGGATCATGCGGTGGCCGAGCCGTACCTCGTCGCGCAGGCCCTGGTGGAGGGCGTGCGGCAGGCGCCAACTGCCGCCGGGTATCTCCCAGTAGCGCGCCCGGGGGTTGATGTCGCCGAGGCTCAGGAAGCTGTGGAAGAAGGAGAGGTGGAGCCGGGAGGACATGTTCTCCAGGGTTCCGACGGCCTCGATCGCCTCGTCGCTGAGTCCGGCGTAGTCGCGCAGGAAGCCGCCCATCGAATAGCCGTCGAAGTCGTGGATCACCCGGGCCCAGCCCTCGATCCACTCGTCGAACGGCTTGTTGACGCGCTCTCCGTCGACGAGGTCGGAGTAGTAGTCGCGCACGCTCTCCAGCGCCCCGTCGACGGTCCTCATGACGGGGGCGCGGACCTCGTCGTCGGTGAGGTGGAACCCCTCGTTGATCCGTTCGGGAGCGGTGGCGTAGGCGGTGCGCCGTACCTGGACCCGGTTGGCGCGGATCCAGGAGTTGCCGAGCTTGTCGGGTTCACGGAAGTCGGGGCTGTCGTCGCCGTAGCTCCAGGTCCGGCCGGTGAAGGAGGTGTACGTGACCGGGGGGACGGGGGTGTCGGGTCCGCTGCCGGTGGAGGGGTCGACGTCCACGTTGTAGAACTGGCGGCGTCCCAGCCCGAGTTTGTCGACGAGGGCGAGGACGAGCGGGTGGAAGTCGGGCAGCCGCATGGCGCCGGCCTCGGCGTACTGGGCAGGGTCGTCGAAGGGCTGGTGGTGCTTGGTGGCGCGGACGGTCTTGATCCGTCCGCCGACGCGGCTGGCGTTGGCCTCCAGGATCGTCACGTCGTGGCCGGCGTCCTTGAGCAGCCGCCCGGCGACGAGACCGGTGACACCGGCGCCGATGACGAGGATCTTCTTGCGCGGATGCGCGGTGGGGCCGAGGTGGCCCGTGTCGATCAGGGTGTGGAGATAGCCGAGTTTGAGGTCCTTGCCGTCCTGCCCGACGAGAAGGAGTTCGCGGGCGAGCCTGAGACATGTCTGCCAGCGCGCACGGGTGGCGGAGTTGTCCCGTGGTATGTCGGTCATAGCTGACGATCGTAGATATGGAGAAACGATTTCTCGGTTCCCCCGACAGGCAAAGTCCTAAAAACACCGATCGCATCGGTTGACGGAATTTCTACTTGCCCGCATTTCCCGGGAACGGGCCGGAGTTTCACCAGAGACGGAAGAGGGAGGAGAGCGAATCCGAGGCGGTTATTCGCTCACGGAATATGGAATTCCTGTGGAATCGGCGAGAGTTGTTCCGCCGGAGACACCGGCACATCCGGCCTTGATTCCCCGTTTCCGATCAGGAAGGGGCCGCATATGCGTCGGTCATGCGTCACGGGCGGAGCGGCCACAGGGGGACGCGTACGGCCACACCGAAGCCCTGGGCCCGTACGACCGCGGAACGGCCTCCCGCCAAGGCTCCGCCCACGGGCCTACTCGCCCGGCGGAACCCGGACGAAGCCCTCGGCCCAGTCATCCTCGTCGAGCTCGCAGGGGTCGAAGCGGAAGCACTCCGGTTCGTCACGGAAGCCCGGTAGCAGTCGCGCCTGACGCACACGCTCCTCGACCCGTTCCAGGGTCGAGTAGACACCGAGCAGCTTCACGTCGTCGCCGTCCGACTCGTCGCAGTACACGCCGCTCCCGTCGACGTGCACGGTCGAGCCGTCGTCACCGGCCTCGTTCTGGTGGCCGACATGCCACAGCGGATACACGATCACGGGCGCGAAGCTATCAGCATGCGGGTTCGTGGCCGTTCGGGACCCCTCGCCTTCCGGGATCCCACGATCACACACCGGGCGTCCCGCTCACCCCGGCCGGTCGGTGGCCGTCAGCGCCGTGTGCGCGGCGGCGAGGATCTCCTCGGAGAGCGGTGAGCCCTTCGTGGCCCGGGACAGGACGAGCGCGCCGAGCATCGTGCAGAGCCGGGCGGTACCGTCCTGGTCCTCGGTCTCCAGCCAGGCGGCGAAGGCGCCCACACCCTCGGCGTAGACACGGTGGGCCTCGCCGTCACCGGGGTCGCGCGCCATGTCGGAGGCGAGCCCGGCGACGGGGCAGCCGTCCGCCGCGCTGTCGCGGTGCTCGGTCGAGAGGTAGCTGTCGATCAGCGCCCGCTGGGCCGCGCCGCGCTCCCCTTCGTACCGCCGCGCCCCGTCCTCATGGAGCCGGGTGAGCGTGCCGAACGCGTGGGCGGTGGCCTCGTCGACGAGCGCCTCCTTGGAGGCGAACTGCTTGTAGAAGCCGCCGTGGGTCAGACCGGACGCCTTCATGAGGTCGGCGACGCTGACGTGGGTGCCCCGCTCCCGGAACAGCCGGGAGGCGGTCTCCACGACCCGCCGGCGGTTCTCCTCCGCCTGCGCCTGCGATACGCGGCCCATCAGCCACCTCCCGATTGGATGTCGATTGCCATCTATCGTAGACGAACAGGTCCGCTGCATTCGGTGCCCGCATGCGACCGGTGGCCGGTGGCTGGTGACCGGCGATCGCGTGCCCGGGGCGCCGCTCCCGCGGTTGCGCCGGACAGCGGCGGCCATGACCAGGATGCGCCGCGACGGGACGGCGGTTCGAGGAGAGGCAGGGGGCAGGGGCAGGGGGCAGGGGGAGGCGTTTGGCGTCGCGCAGCTGTCAGTAGACGAACGAGTGTCGGGAGGGGTGCGCGGTGAGGGGGTTGATGGAAGGAGCGGTGAGTCGGGA
>NZ_JBHZDA010000043.1:39236-48997 GCF_042755665.1 Streptomyces sp. NPDC059142 | reverse complement strand
GGGCGCGGGGGCTGGGGGAGGGGCCTGGGGTTGTAGGTGGGTGCCCAACGAGCCCCTGCCGGACTCAGTGGAAGACCCGCTCCACGAACGCGTCGAGGTTGCCGCGCAGGCGCTCGATCTGCTGCTCGACGGTGAGGGACTCCTCCATGAGGCCGCCCGGTGCCGCCTTCTTCCTGCCCCGTACGTACAGCGAGCAGTCCAGGTCGGCGCAGATGTAGGTGCCCACCGAGTTGCCTTCGCGGCCGGCCCGGCCCGCCTTGGGGGCGGTCATGAGCAGGACGCCGCTGCCGGGGTGCGTGGTCAGGCACAGCGAGCACATGCTGCGGTGCAGGAAGCCTCGCTTGCCGGAGGCGGAGCGCAGGGAGAGGCCGACGAGCTCATCGGCGCGTTCGACGACGAGATACCTGCGATCGGGCGCGGACAGATCGAACCAGCCCAGGAAGTCCAGCTCGTCCCAGTGGTCGAGGTCCGCCAGGCTCTTGGGCAGGGGGAGGCGTTTGGCCTCGCCCTTCGAGCAGTTGACGAACGAGGTACGGATGTCGTGCTCGGTCAGGGGTTTCATGGAAGATCCTTCGAGAGGTGAGGCGGACGGCGGACACGATCCGGCTCGCTAGGCCGCGTTTCCGGCGCTCTTCGGCGTCGCGTGCCGTACGGTCAGGCCGGCCACCAGGGCGGCGAGCAGCAGGACGCCCGCCGAGCACCAGTAGGCGACTGAGAAGCCGTGCACCATGCCTTCGTCGAGGGGCGCGCCGCCGTGGGCCGGATCGTGCGGGTGCGCGTGGACGTAACGGCCGGTGGCGCCGGTGGCGATGGTGTTGAGCAGGACGATGCCGAGTGAAGCGCCCATCTGCTGGACGGTGCTGAGGACGGCCGAGGCCGCACCGGCGTCCTGCGCGGGCACGCCGGCGGTGGCCGTCGCGTAGACCGGCATGAAGGTCAGCCCCAGGCCCAGACCGAGCAGCAGCAGGGCGGGCAGCACGTCCGGGACGTACTGCGCACGCACGGTCAGGCCGCTGAGCAGCACCATGCCGGCGGCGGCCAGCACCATGCCGGACGACATCAGGACGCGCGGCGCCGTGCGCGGCAGCAGGCGGGCCGCGATCTGGGTCGCGCCGATGGCGATACCGGCCGAGATCGGCACGAAGGCCAGGCCCGTCCGCACCGGCGGGTAGCCGAGGACGACCTGAAGGTAGTACGTCAGGAACAGGAAGACGCCGAACATGCCGATGGTGGCCAGGCCCATCGTCGCGAGCGATCCGGCCCGGACACGGTCCTTGACGATGCGCAGCGGCAGCAGCGGGCTCGCCGCGCGGCTCTGCCACCACACGAAGGCGGCGAGCAGGATCACTCCGGCCACGAGCGGCGTGAGCACCGACGGGCTGGTCCAGCCGCGAGGTCCGGCCTCGCTGAAGCCGTACACGAGGGCGACGAGCCCGCCACAGCCCAGCAGCGCGCCCGGCACGTCCAGGTGCCCGCCCCGGCGGCCGGAGCGGTCGCGCAGGAAGGCCGGGGCGCCGAGCAGGGCGGCCAGCGCGATGGGCACGTTGACGTACAGGGACCAGCGCCAGTTCAGGTACTCGGTCAGCAGACCGCCCACGATCAGCCCGACCGCGCTGCCACCGCCGGCCAGCGCACCGTAGACCCCGAACGCCCTGGCCCGCTCCTTGGGGTCGGTGAACGTCGTCGTCAGCAGCGACAGGGCCGAGGGCGCCAGGAGAGCCGCGAACGCGCCTTGCAGGGCCCGCGCCGCGAACAGCGTCCCGGGACCGGCCGCCGCGCCGCCCAGCGCGGAGGCCGCGGCGAACCCGGCCAGGCCGATGACGAAGGTGCGCTTGCGCCCCACCAGATCGGCGATCCGGCCGCCGAGCAGCAGCAGCCCGCCGAAGGCCAGCGTGTAGGCGGTGATCACCCACTGCCGGTCGCCGTCCGACATGCCGAGAGCGCGCTGGGCGGAGGGCAGCGCGATGTTCACGACGGTGCCGTCAAGGATCACCATCAGCTGGGCGAGGGCGATGACGGCCAGCGCCCACCAGCGTTTCGGATCCGGTGCCGGTTCCGGAGTCGCGGCGGGGCCCTCGCGGTCCGGGGAACGGCCGGTGGAAGGGGAAGGGGAAGGGGCGGACGGGAGGGATTCCCCTCCGGGACGTTTCCTGCTCATGGCGATCACGCACGTTTCGTGTCGAAGTGCTGCCGGGGCAGCCGGCCGGGGACGGTCGCAGAGGTGACGACGGGCCGGTGTACGCAGCACGGGGACACGGCATGGCGGTGGGGCAGCGGGAGCCGCGAACAGCACCCGGGGCCTGCCTCACCGACTGCGTGTCACTCACGCCGGCGCTCCCGCCGGTCGTGAGGTGGAGAGTGGTGAGTCCACGGTGACCGGCGGAAGAAGGGCCCGTCTTCGGGCGCGCGCCCCCGCGGCCCGCACGGCGACGAACCGCGCAGGACAGGACATCTCGTGACGCGGCGTCTCAGGAACAGGAAGATGCCGAGGACAGGAGACGAGAAGGGGGAGGGGTTACCGCGCGCCGCAGAGGAGGGAGGGCACACGGCCGGAGGCAACTATGGCCGCAACGCATTCGGCACGGTCCATGTCTCTCGCCTCCTTCCGGGCAGGGCACGCGGTGCGTGTCGACGCCGAGCGCGCCGAGCGGGGCGGCAGAGAACCCTGCCGCGCGAAATCCCGCACAGAGTATCTCCCATCGTCGCCACGACGCGACCGGATTTCCCGACTGCCCGCGCACGGAGGGGGTTTGGCGACGGCCGCCGTCAGACCCCCTCCGCGTGCGCGCCCGGCACGGGTGATCGGCCGGCTCGCCATGGCCGCCGCGGTCCGGCACGACCACACGACCTCACCCAGACCATTTTTAGATTATGCTTGTAATCTATTCGGGTGCCGCACGGCACCCCGGCGAACAGGGAGCGGACATGGAACTCAAAGACGCGGTCGCGGTCGTCACCGGCGCCAACCGGGGACTCGGCCGCCATCTGGCCGCCCAGCTCGTGGCACGCGGAGCGACGGTGTACGCGGCGGCCCGCCGCCCCGGGACGGTGGACCTGCCGGGTGTCATCCCGCTGCGGCTGGACGTGACCGACGAGGAGTCCGTACGGGCCGCCGCCCGCACCGCGTCCGACGCCACCCTGCTGGTGAACAACGCGGGCATCTCCACCTCCACCCCGCTGCTCGCGGGCGCCCCGGACGCGGTCCGCGGGGAGATGGAGACGAACTTCTACGGCCCGCTCACCGTGACCCGGGCCTTCGCCCCCGTCATCGAGGCCAACGGCGGCGGCGCCGTGCTCAACGTCCTCTCCGTGCTGTCCTGGCTGCACCCCGCCGGCCTCGGCTCGTACGCCGCCACCAAGGCCGCCGCGTGGGCGCTCACCGACGCGACCCGGGAGGAACTGGCCCCCCGCGGCATCACCGTCTCCGCCCTGCACGTGGCCTACATGGACACCGACATGGCCGCGGACGTCCCCGCCGACCAGAAGACCGACCCCGCCGACGTCGCCGCGCAGGCCCTGGACGGCGTCGCGGCGGGCCTGCCCGAAATCCTCGCCGACGAGACCACCCGGCACGTCCGGCGGAGCCTGGCCACCGCCCCCGGCGCGGCCTGAGCCGCGCGGCGATCCGGGCACACCGTTCACCCCGTCCCTGGCACACCGTTCGCCCCGTACCAGGTGAGCACGGGGCGAACGGTGCGGACGGTGCGGACGGGACGGGGCGCCCCGGGTCAGTCCGCGAGCACGGTGTGGAGCGGCGCCCCTCCGGCCGTCCGCGCGAACGCGCCGCCGAAGTACCCCTGGACCTCGGCCTTCTCGGCCGTGTTCGGGTAGGGGTTCGTGCAGCTGGTGCCCGCGCTGGAGCCGGACATCAGGCTGGTGCACGGGCCGGGCTTACGGTCCGGCAGGCCCAGGATGTGGCCCAGTTCGTGGGAGGAGATACGGATCGTGTTGTGACCCTCGTTCACCGCCTGCCGTCCGATGTAGACGGTTCCGTTGCCCAGCGAGGTGGTGATGGCGCGGGGCCAGCCGTTGTCCGCCAGGACGCGTATGTTGGCCCGTTGCCCGGAGGCGACCGGGCGCAGTTCGACGGCGGTGACGCTCTCGTTCCAGATCGCCGCCCCCCGGTCGACGGCGGACCTGAACTCCGCGGAGCCGCTGGCGTCGTACGTGACCACCCGCGCGGCCAGGGCTCCTTCCGCGTCCGCGGAAGGAGCGGCCGTGGCCTGGCTCCCCAACAGGGAGAAGGTGACGGCCAGCGCGGCAGCGAGCCCGCCGGTCAGCTTACGGACGTTCATGGTCGGCCTCCTGGGGGAGAGAAGTCGTGCACATGACATGGATGTCCCCTCCCCCCTGCCCAGCGAGGGCCGGCACCAATCCGTCAATCCGGCCCGCCCGTACGCCCGTCGGCCGGCCCGTACGCCGGTCCGCCCGTCCACCCGTACGGTCACTCCGCCCGGCCGTAGGGTCACTCCGCCCGGCCGCCCCACCGGCCGCGTACGACGGCGAGCAGCGCCGGCGAATGGTAGGCCGTCGAGCTGCCGGAGAGCCACGACGCGAGGTCCGGCGGCTCGGGCCGTGCGCCGCCCAGGGCGTACAGGCACACCAGGAGCAGCGCTCCCGCCCCGAGGAGTACGAGGGTGATCGCCACGGCGAGGTGGAAGCCCTGCGCGAGCCCGGTGGTCAGGGCGAGGTGCAGCAGGACGGGGCCGACCAGGAACGCGGCCTCCGAGCGCAGCAGTTCGACCAGGGCGAAGGTCGGGCCGATCTGTGCCGACGGTACGGAGAAGCCGGCCAGGAACAGCCCCGGGGTCACCCCCGCGCCGGCGCCGAAACCGAGGAGGAGCGCGGCGAAGGGAACGACGACGGAGGCGTTCGCCGGGGACACGGTCAGCAGGACCCCGGCGGCGACGGCCACACTGACGGTGCCCGACAGCGCCAGATACGGGGTCCACCGCGTCACCATCACCTTCCGGAACAGGACGGCGGCCACGAACACACCGACGATCTGGGGCGTCAGGAGCGCCCCGACGCGCAGCGGTGTGCAGTGCGCCTCCCTGATCAGATAGGTCTCGGTCAGCTCCAGGAGCGAGGTGAAACAGGCACCGACGAGCATCGCGTTGGCGGTGCCGACGACCGGCAGTGTGTTGCTGATGGGCCGTACCGGCATGAGCGGTCTGGCCTTTCTGTACTGGCCGCCCACCAGGAACACCCCGCAGATCAGCCCGCACACCACCGGCACGAGGAACGCCGCGTCGCCGAACGAGCCGCGGGTCAGCCAGGCGACGCCGAAGAACGGCAGCACGGTGGTGCCGAGCGCGAGGGGGATCGCGGTCCGGTCGAACTTCGCCCGGCGGTCCGGTGGTTCGTTGCCCTCGAACGTCAGGGCGCCGATGGTCAGGCCGGTCGCCGCGAGGGCGGCGATGCCCGCGAACAGGGGCCGCCAGCCGCCCAGGCTCCCGACGAGCCCGCCCACCAGCGGCCCGAACGCCACCATGCCGAAGAGGCCGAGGCTGATCACGGCCGCGGTCGTCCGCAGCCGCCCGACGGGGTGTCCGGTGACCAGCGGGGGCAGCGCGGCGACCAGCAGCATGCCGGTGAACAGGCCCTGGAGCACCACTCCGGCCGTGAACGGCCCGGCGCCCGGCGCGGCGAGCACCAGCACCGAACTCAGCACGAACCCCGCCTCGCAGACGAGGTAGACCCGGCGCCGCGCCACCCGCTGGACGAGGTCGGCCGCCGCCACCGCGCCGAACGCGTACGCCGCGTTCGACATGCCACCGGCGAGCTGGAGCTGGAACGCGGTCGCGCCGATGTCCCCCATGATCCGCGGTTCCATCAGGGCGGTGGCGGTGGTGAGGATCAGATACGGGCTCAGCGCGAGCAGGGAGAGCGCCACCGCCGCGGGGTAGCGTCCGGCCAGCGGAAGCCGGCCGGGGGGACGCGGCGAGGATGAGCTGAACCGCAAGGACGCCTCCGGGTCCGAGAGGGAAGGGCCGCGGACCCGTCGCACGCCCCGGGCACGGGCCTCCGCGCCGTCCTGGTGGTGCGGCACCCGGGGTCCGGCCGGGCCGCCCGGCCAGCGTACGTGCGGACGCCGGGGGCCCAGGACTGACACGCCCGCGCCGGGTCGCGCTCACGGGAACGAAGCGATTCGGCCAGGCCCGTGGGAGCGCTTCCACGGTGGCGGTGTCCATGCCACGATGCCCCGGGCGGCACCGTCCGGACGGCCCTTCGACGGGCCGGGCCCCCACCCGGACCGGCAACGCCCGAACCGCCCCGGCACCCCCGCACGTGCGCTTCCCTGAGCGATACCCCCCACCCGAGCCGCGATCAGGAAGGGACAAGGACGTGTCCAGAACTGGCAGCAACCGCACGAGCGCATCCCTGCGCACAAGCCCCCCGCGTACGAGGACCCCGCGCACAACTCCCCTGCGTCGAAGGCCCCTGCGTACGGCGCTCGTCGCGCTTCTCGGAGCGCTGGCACCGCTGCTCGCGACGGTGTTCCTCACCGCGCCCGCGGCCTCCGCCGCACCCCCCGCGCCCGGCCGGACGGCGGCGGCGCCCGTCGCGCCTTCCACGCCCGCCGCGCCTTCCGCGCCTTCGGTGCTCGCCGCGCCCGCGGCGGCCCTCACCGAGGTCACCGGCTTCGGCAGCAACCCCAGCAACCTCCAGATGTACGTGTACGTCCCGGCCACGGTCACCGCGCGCCCGGCGATCCTGGTGGCCGTGCACTACTGCGGCGGCTCCGGGCCGGTGTTCCACTCCGGCACCGAATTCGCCTCGCTCGCCGACCGGTACGGCTTCATCGTGGTCTACCCGTCCGTCACCCGGGCCAGCAAGTGCTTCGACGTCTCCTCGCCCCAGGCGCTGCGCCGCGGCGGCGGCAGCGACCCGGTGGGCATCCGGTCGATGGTCGACTGGGCCACGCGTACGTACAGCGCCGACACCAGCCGTGTGTACGTCACCGGCGCGTCCTCCGGCGCGATGATGACCAACGTCCTGCTGGGCGACTACCCGGACGTCTTCGCCGCGGGCGCCGCGTTCATGGGCGTCCCGTTCGGCTGCTTCGCCACCACCGACGGCTCCGAGTGGAACAGCGCGTGCGCCAACGGTACGGTCAGCCGCACCCCCGCCGGATGGGGCGACCTGGTCCGTGCCGCCTACCCGGGCTACAGCGGGCCACGGCCGCGGATGCAGCTCTGGCACGGCACCGAGGACGACATCCTGCGCTACCCCAACTTCGGGGAAGAGATCAAGCAGTGGACGAACGTCCACGGACTGGCCCAGACGCCCTCGGCGACCGACACGCCCCAGTCCGGCTGGACCCGTACCCGCTACGGCTCCACCGGCAACCAGGCGCAGGTCGAGGCCATCAGCCTCCAGGGCGTCGGACACAACCTGCCCGCCGGGGGCATGGCGGCGCGCGCCCTCACCTTCTTCGGACTGGACGGCGGCGGCTCCGGGCCCGGTCCCGAGCCGCAGCCGGGCACCTGCCGGGTGGCCGTCACGATCAGCGCCTGGAACACCGGACTGACCGCGTCCGTGACGATCACCAACACCGGGACCACCCCGGTCAACGGCTGGAAGCTGGGCTTCACCCTGCCCTCCGGCCAGACGATCACCTCGGGCTGGGGCGCCACCTACACGCCGGCCGGCGGCGCCGTGACGGCCACGAACGTCTCGTACAACGGGACGATCGCCCCGGCCACCGGTGTCACCATCGGCTACCAGGCGAACCACGGCGGCGGCGCGTCCGCGCCCGGCGCCTTCACCCTGAACGGAACGGCCTGCACACTCGCCTGACCAGGGGCGGCGCGACCACCCCGCGGGTCCTGGCGTGTGCCGGACCCGCGGGGAATTTCGGCCCGGCGGGTGTGTTGAACCGAGCGTGGCGATCGCGACGACGACGAAGTTCTCCGTACTGGACCGCTCCCGCACCCGGGAGGGGCTGACGGCCCCCGAGGCGCTGCGGGAGACCGTACGGTTCGCGCGGCAGGCCGAGGCGCTCGGCTACCACCGTTTCTGGGTCTCGGAGCACCACAGTGTGCCGGGTGTGGCCGGTTCCGCGCCGACCGTGCTGGCGGCGGCCGTGGCCGCCGCGACCTCCACCATCCGGGTCGGCACCGGCGGTGTGATGCTGCCGAACCACCAACCGCTGGTCGTGGCCGAGCAGTTCGGGGTGCTGGAGTCCCTGTTCCCGGGACGGATCGACATGGGGCTCGGCCGCTCCGTCGGCTTCACCGACGGCATCCGCAGGGCGCTGGGCCGGGACAAGCGGGACGCGGACGACTTCCCGGTACGGCTCGCGGAACTGCTGGCCTACTTCACCGGCGACGGGACCACCCACCCCGAGGTGCACGCGCACCCCGCCGAGGGGCTGCGCCCGCCCGCGTTCGTCCTGGCGACGGGGAAGGGCGCGCGCGTCGCCGCCGAGGCGGGGCTGCCGCTGGTCATCGCGGCCGTACGGGGCGAGGAGGCGATGCTGCGGGCCGTCGAGGAGTACCGCCGCGCCTTCCGCCCCTCGGCGTGGGGCGAACGCCCGTACGTGGTGCTCTCCGGCACGGTCGCGGTGGCCGCGACCTCCGAGGAGGCGCACCGGCTGCTGATCCCGGAGGCGTGGTCCACCGCGTACGCGCGCACCCATGGCGCGTTCCCGCCGCTCGCCCCGGTCGACTCGGTCCTGGCGACGCCCATGACGGAACGGGAGCGCGCGCTGTTCGAGGAGGCGGGGCAGGGGCAGACGGCCGGCTCCGAGGAGGAGGTGGCGGCGGCGCTGGAGAAGCTGCTGGCCCGCAGCGCGGCGGACGAGTACCTGGTCACGACCAGTACGTACGACCGGGGCGCCCTGCTGGAGTCGTACCGCCGGCTGGCGGACCTCGCAGGGCTCGCGCCGGGCCCCGCGCGGACGGATTTCTGAGAATTCTCTGAGGCGATGAGTATCCCGGCGCCCCGTCACGTACTTTCTGATGAACCGGCCACGCGAGACCGGCGGAAGCACCCGGGAGCACCCGGGACCGTCGGGGAGCACGAGCAATCAACAGCCGGTCAGGAAACGGGAGTGGGGCATGACGGAACCGCAGGGGACCGCACGGATCGTGGAACGCCGGACCGTCGGACGCAGAACGGTGGTCGCCGCGGCGGGCGCCGTGGGGCTGAGCGCGGCGCTCGTCGCGTGCGGCGGCTCGGACGACACGGCGGACTCCACGGACGGCGCGGGCTCCTCGAACGGCGCGGGCTCGTCGAACGGCGCGGCCGAGCAGCCCAGCGCCGGCGGCGATGCCGGAGGCGCCGGCGCTCTCGCGCAGACCACCGACATCCCCGAGGGCGGCGGCATGGTCTTCGCCGACCAGGGCGTGGTCGTCACGCAGCCCACCGCCGGTGAGTACAAGGCGTTCTCGTCCAAGTGCACACACACGGGCTGCGCGGTGAAGGACATCAAGGACGGTGTCATCCACTGCCCGTGCCACGGCAGCCAGTTCAGCGCCGCGGACGGCAGTGTGAAGGCCGGTCCGGCGACGCAGCCGCTGCCCGCCGCCTCGATCAAGGTCTCCGGAACCTCGATCACCCTCGCCTGACCGCCGTTCCCCCGACCGCCGTTCCCCGGCCCACATCCCGGAGGGCCCGGCCGGGTCCGTAACACCCCGGCGCCCCGGCGCCACCACAGACCGAGCGGGGGGGCGGCGTCAACCGCAAGTCGCGGCGGGCGCTGCGCGCCGCCCGCCGAGCAGCCCGCGCCGCCCCGGGCGCGCGAGCGGGACTGC
>NZ_JBHZDA010000043.1:13467-39226 GCF_042755665.1 Streptomyces sp. NPDC059142 | reverse complement strand
GCCGTCTGGGCGCGCCCTTTTCATCACCCCCCCGCCGCCCCGCCCACACAACACACCTCCCTCTTAGTTATTACATTTTGCGCCGGGCGGGTTTGACCCCCCCCCCCCCTCAACTCCTCCTGCCGCGCGGACCGTACGCGGGTACTACGCCGCGTCCCGGCCCGACATCTCGGCCGCCACCCGGCCCAGCGCCCGCGCCGCCGCCCTGATCGACGGGCGGCGCTCGGCGTCCGTCCGCCACACGGCGGAGACATGACGGTGCATCGCGTTCCGTACGGGCACCACCGCGACGCCCTCCGGCAGCGCGCCGCGCCCCAGCCGGGGCGCCACACAGACCCCGAGCCCTTCCGCGATCAGCGCGAGCTGGGTGTGGTACTCCCCCGCGAGATGCGCGATCCGCGGCTCGAACCCCTTCGAGCGCAGGGTGAACATCAGCCAGTCGTGACAGAACTCGCCCTCCGGCCAGGACACCCAATCGTCGTCCGCGAAGTCCTCCAGGTCCACCTCCGCCCGGCCCGCGAGCCGGTGGCCGACCGGCATCGCCAGATCGGCCGCGTCGTCCAGCAGATGGGCGGTGGCGAGACCGCCGGGCACCGGCATCCGCTTGTTGCTCCAGTCCAGTACGACGGCGAGGTCGAGATCGCCCCTGACGACCCCGCGGATCCCGGCCTCGGGCTCCAGCTCGCAGGAGCGGACCCGCAGTTCGGGATGGTCCTCCCTGAGCACCCGGAGCGCCTGCGGGAACAGCCCGCGCGCCGCCGTCGGGAACGCCGAGATCCGTACCTCGCCGACGACCCGGCCGCGCTGCGCCTCGATGTCCGACTGCGCGACCTCGACCTGCGAGAGGATCCGCGCGGCGTGGTCGGCGAGGAGCCGGCCCGCGTCGGTGAGCCGTACCCCGCGGCCGTTCCTGGCCAAGAGCTGCTGGCCCACCTCGCGTTCGAGTTTGGCCATCTGCTGGGAGACCGCCGAGGTCGTGACGTGCAGGCCGTCGGCGGCGCCGCTCACCGAACCGTGCCGGGCCAGGGCATCCAGCGTCCGCAGCCTCTCCAGATTCAACATGTAAGCAATACTAATCAAAGGGGTGGACAAAGTCTCGCTTGTTCTACGAGGTTCTGGGCGCCATCGTGGACGTCATGACCACCGCGACCCCGCCCCGTCCGCCCCGGGCCACCACCATCTCCGCCGCCACCCCCACGCCTCCCGCCGATGCCACGACCGCCGACGCCGCTGCGGCCGGTCCGCGGCGCGTCTTCGACTGGCGCCTGCGGTTCGCGGCGCTCGCGCTCATCTGGGGCTTCAGCTTTCTGCTGATCAAGGTCGGCACGCACGGCTTCGCCCCCTTCCAGGTCACCTTCGGCCGGCTCTTCTTCGGTACGGCGGTCCTGGCCGTCGCGATGGTGGTCAGGCGTGAGCGGCTGCCCCGGTCCCTGCGCACCTGGGGGCATCTCACCGTCGCCGCGTTCCTGCTCAACGCGCTGCCGTTCTCCCTGTTCGCGTACTCCGAGCTGACGATCCCGTCCACGCTCGCGGGCATCTGCAACGCCACCTCGCCGCTCTGGGGCATGGCGCTCTCCCTGGTCGCGCTCTCCGAGGACCGGCCCACCCGCCGCCGGGTCGCCGGTCTGGGCCTCGGCTTCCTCGGGGTGCTGACGGTGCTGGGCGCCTGGCAGGGCTTCTCGGGGCTCGACCCGGCCGGTACGGCGATGGCGCTGCTCGCCTCGCTGAGCTACCCGATCGGCTGGATCTACATCCGCCGCACCCTGGCGGGCAGCAGCAGTTCGCACCTCTCCCTGACGGGCGCGCAGCTCTTCCTGGCCACGCTGCAACTCGCCGTGGTGACGCCGCTGTTCACCACGGTGCCGGCCTCGTTCCCGGTGGGTCCGCTGCTGGCCGTGGTGGTGCTGGGCGCGCTGGGCACGGGGCTGGCGATCCTGCTCCAGTACGGCATCGTGGCCGAGGTCGGGCCGACCACCGGGCAGATGGTCACGTACTTCATCCCGGTGATCGCGACCGCCGCCGGGGTCACGCTCCTCGGGGAGCAACTGAGCTGGAACACCCCGGTCGGCGCCCTGATCGTCCTCGTCGGGGCCGCGCTCACCCAGAGCCGGTCCCGAACGCCCCGCCCGTCCCGTACACCTCGCGTGTCGCGGCGTACGGCGGCCCGTCAGCCGTAGCTGCGGGCGGGCACCGGTCCCGCCGCCGACGCCACGGCGTCGGCGAGCGGCCCGATGTCGTCGGTCGTGAGGGGCGACACCGTCAGCCGTACCCCCCGGGTACTCATGGACCTGAAGCGCGCGCCGGGTGCGACCGCCCAGCCGGCCTGGAGCAGCCGCGCGACCGCGCCGGTCTCGTCGGCCACCGGCACCCAGACGTTCATGCCGCTGCGGCCGTGCGCGGCGACACCCCGCTCGGCCAGCGCCGCCACCAGCCCGTCCCGCCGCTCCCCGTAGGCCCGCGCGACGGCCGGTGCGTCGACCGCGCCCGAGGTCCACAGATGGACGACGGCCCGCTGGAGGAGCCGGCTCACCCAGCCGGGACCGAGCCGCTGGCGCCCCCGGACCCGGTCGACGGTCAGCGCGTCGCCGGTGAGCACCGCGAGCCGCAGATCGGGGCCGTACGCCTTCGCCGTGGATCGTACGAGCGCCCACCGGTCGGTGGCCGCGGCCAGCGGGTGCAGGGGCAGATCCACGATGCCGTGGCCGTGGTCGTCCTCGATCAGCAGCGTTCCGGGCCGGGTCGCGAGAAGGGCGCGCAGTCCGGCCGCCCGGCCGACGCTCACCGAGGCGCCGGTCGGGTTCTGCGCCCGGCAGGTGACGACGACCGCGCGCGCCCCGGCGCGCAGCGCCCGGTCGAGGTCGCCGGGGAGCGGCCCCTCGTCGTCCACCCCGACGGGGACGGGCCGCAGCCCGAGCGCGGGGACGAGATCCAGCAGGCTGCCCCAGCCGGGGTCCTCCACGGCGACGGCGTCACCGGGGCGCAGATGCGCGGCCAGGACGCGTTCGATGGCGTCGAGCGATCCCGAGGTGACGGCGACCGGCCCGGGGGGCACCCCGTCCGCGTCCAGGCCGGCGCGGGCGAGGCGCGCGAACTCCGGGTCGAGGGGGTCCTGTCCGTACAGCCCGGGGCGGAGCGCGTTGTGGTGCGCGGCGGCGGCGAGCGCGTCGTGCAGCGGGGGCAGCAGGGCGGGGTCGGGGTTGCCCTCGGAGATGTCCCGTACGCCGGGCGGCGCGTCGACGCGGATGGAGCCGCGGGCCGTACTCGCCGGACGTGGCCGTACGCGGCTGCCCCGGCGCCCCGCGGTCTCGATCACCCCCCGGTCGCGCAGGGCGCGGTAGGCGGCGGCGACGGTGTTGGGATTGACGCCCAGCTCCGTCGCCAACTCCCGCATCGGGGGCAGGTGTTGGCCCGGCGCCAGCTCGCCGGAGCCGACCCCTCGCTCCACACTGGCGGAAATCTCCGCGGCACCCCGTCCGGTAATCCGATACTCTCCTAGCACAAAGAATACTATGCACTAGTGCAATGGAGAACGCAAATGCCGGAGACCGCCGGGACCACAGAACTCGCCGGGACCACGGAACCCACCGGGACCACCGCCTACCGGTCCACAGCCCGCACCGTCCCCACCCGTTCCCGGGAGCGGGCCTCGTACGACCGCGAACTGGTGCACGGGATCCTCGACGAGGCGTACCTCTGCCATCTCGGGTTCGTACGCGACGGCGCCCCGGTCGTACTGCCCACGCTCTACGCGCGGGTGGGCGAGCGGCTGTACGTGCACGGCTCGACCGGGTCGCGTCCGCTGCGGATGGCGGCGGGCGCCGAGCCCGACACGGGCCTCGCGGTCTGTCTGACCGTGACCCATGTCGACGGGCTGGTGCTGGCGCGCGCCGCCTTCCACCACTCGGTCAACTACCGGTCGGTCGTCGTCCACGGCACCGCCCACCAGGTCACCGACCCCGAGGAGCGGCGCGCGGCGCTCGACGCGATCGTGGACCAGGCCGTCCCGGGCCGCGCCGCCGACTCCCGGCCCGGCAACGCCCGTGAGCTGGCGGCGACCGCCGTGATCCGGCTCGACCTGGACGAGGTCTCCGCCAAGGTCCGCACCGGCGGCCCCAACGACGACCCCGAGGACCTCTCCCTCCCCCACTGGTCCGGGGTGGTCCCCGTCGTACGCGGCTACGGCGCCCCCGTACCGGCCGACGATCTCGACCCCTCCGTCGCGCTGCCCGGCTACCTCTCCGCCCGCTGAGGCCGCGCCTCCGCGACCGCCAGCCCCAGCACGGCGGCGAGCAGCAGCAGTGTGCCCAGCACCGTGGCCGCGGTCAGCCGCTCGCCGAGCAGCGCGACCGCGATCACGGCGGCGCTCACCGGCTCCAGCAGCATGATCACGGAGACGGTGGCGGCCCGTACCACCGCGGCCCCGGCGAAGTAGAGCGCGTAGGCGAGCGCGGTCGGTACGGCGGCCACGTACACCAGCAACCAGAACACCCGGGCCGGTTCCGCGGTGTGCGGGAGCAGGCCCTGCCCCGCCGCGAGCGGCAGCAGCAGGACGGCGCCGACGGCGAACGCCCAGGCGGTCGTGGCCATCGGGTCGCCCCCGCCGCCGGACCGCCCCAGCCACCGGGTGAGCAGGGTGATCCCGGCGTATCCGGCGGCGGCGAGCAGCGCGTACGCGATCCCCGCCGGCCGTACGGTGGCGCCCTCGCCGCCGAGGACGAGCACCCCGAGCCCGGTGAGGGCGCCGGTCACGGCGACGAGTCCGCCCGCGCCGAGCCGCTCGCCCATCGTGATCCGGGCGCCGAGGGCGATGAGGACGGGGCCCGCGCCGAGCGTCACGACCGTGCCGACGGCGAGTCCCGTCGCCTCGACGGCGGCGAAGTAGGCGCTCTGGAAGACGGTGAGTCCGACGCCGGTGCCGAGGATACGGAGCAGCCGTCGGCGGAGCGGTTCTGCGGGCGCGGGCGACCGGCGCCCGCGCAGCGCGAGCGCGCCGAGCAGCAGCGCGAGGCCGCCCACGCAGCGCCAGAAGGAGAGGGACAGGGCTCCGAGATCACTGATCCGGTAGACCAGCGAACCGGCGGCGCCGGCGGTCCCCCAGGCGAATCCGGCGACGATCAGGAAGAGAAGGCTCCGCCCGACGGACAGACCGGGGGCGGGAGCGGGCAGAGCGGGGGTGGGCAGGGCATTCGACACGCGAGATCTCCAGGCGAAGAACGGATGGACGGTCGCTGGGCTCCGGCAGGCGGGCAGCGACGAACCGCTCGGGGACCCCGGTGCCGCGAGGACACCCGGTCCGGCCGAGTCCGGTCCACGTCGGGGAGTGAGCCGCCCGGGGCCTAGAAGGCAGGGGGCGGAAGCACGGTCGAATGCATGAGCGACACCCTAAGGGGCAGGTCGTACGGGCGACAACCGCCCCGGATCGTCCGGCTCCGGTTCCGTGACCGACGCCTCCTCCGTACCGCCGGCGCCCCCCGCGGCGACGGGGATCGGCCCGGACGGCGCCTTGGGGGTCGAGGACTGTGCGATGAAGGCACCGACGAGCACGACGGCTCCGCCGAGGATCTGCGGGGCGGACAGGTGCTCCCGCAGCAGCACCCAGGCCAGCCCGGTCGCGATGACCGCCTCCAGACAGGCCACCACGCCCGCCACCTGCGGGGAGAGCTTGCGCACCGAGACCACTCCGGTGACGTACGCCAGTACGGTCGCGATCAGCACGATCCAGCCGAGCAGCAGCCAGGCCGCGACGGGCGTCCCGCCGAGGTCCGCCGAGCCGGCGAGGAGCGAGAAGTCCATGCCCCACGGGCGGGCGACCACGGTCAGCACGAGGGCGCCGACGAGCAGTCCGTACGCGATCACCCCCATCGGATCGGGGGCGTCCTCCGCGTCGCCGCCCTGGTCGGACAGGACGAAGTAACCGACCTGGCAGCAGGCGGCGCAGAGCGCGAGCAGCACGCCGAGCGGGTCGAAGCCCAGCCCGGCCCAGACCTCCACCACACAGGCCAGACCGCCCACGGCGAGCACCACCCCCACCGCGGCGGCGCGGGTGACCGGCCTGCGCTGGACGAAGCGGACCCAGAGCAGGACGAGCGCGGGGGCGAGATATTCGATGAGCAGCGCGACACCGACGGGGATACGGGAGAGCGCGGCGAAGTAGAACGCCTGGACGCCCGCCACCGCCAGCAGCCCGAACCCGGCGAGCAGCGCGGGCCTGCGGCGCACCAGCGCACGGTGGCGCCAGGCCACCGGAAGCATGACGAGGGCGGCGCCGGCGACCCGGAGCCAGACCACATGGAGCGGGTCGAGCCCCGCCTCGATCAACGGCTTGGCCGCGACCCCCGAACCGCCGAATGCGAACGCCGATCCCAGAGCCAGTGCCAGGCCGACGTTTCTCCCCTGAGACGCGTGCATGGCGCCATCATGACACCTCGCGTCAGGAGCGTCATCCGTATGACGCCTGTCGAGACGCTCCGCCCCTCGCCACCCCCCGAGGACCCGGCGCCCCGTCCGGACGCGTCACGACGGACCGCACGGCAACACCTGCATCACAGCAGACCAACACCCGGATCAGAGCAGACCGGTGAGACGGTCCAGCCGCCGCTCCAGCGTCCCCGCCTCGGCCCCGGCCCGTCCCAGCACCTCGACGGCGCGGCAGTCACGGTCGGCGAGGAGCGCGGCCAGCAGATCGAGCCCGCCGACCCGCGGCTCACCGCGGCGGGCCGCCCGGTCGAGCGCGCCCGCCATGGCGGCGAGCGCCTGCGGGGACCAGCCGGTCACGGCCCGGTGCGCGGCGCCGCGCGACACGGGTACGGCGGGCACGGCCCCGGAGTCCTCCACCGTGGCCTGCCAGCGCAGCCCGTAGCCGATGCTCCGCTGGACGAGATAGCCGAGCACCCGGACGACCTGCTGATCGCCGCCGAACACCTCCCGTACCTGCGGGTCGGTCTCCAGCAGGGAGTGCAGCAGATGGGCGGTGTCGACCTGGGCGTCCCCGACGCGCAGGGCTCTCCGGCGCGCGCCGGAGAGCACCGACACCAGCTCCGCGGTGAGCCGGGACTCGGCAGCGGCGCGGACCGGCGTGACACCGGCGCGCTCCGGGGCGGGCTGGACCGGCACCAGCGGTGAGGGCTTCTGCACTCTCCCACCCCATCAGCCCCGCGCGGCCGGGACATCCCCGAGGGGGAGCATCTTCACGTCCCACGGAAGGTGGGCACATCGGGACGAGTTCTCCTCCTTGGGGATGAGATTCGCCCGTTCTTCCCCGCATTTCCCCCTCATCCGCTCCCGGGCACGCGAAGGGGGCGCCCGCGCGCGCGCGGCGGGGGGGGCAACCTCGACCCCCCCGGGGGGGGCCCCCCCCCGATTATTCGTCGAGCGCCCGGCAGGCCTTGCACCTACATTTCCCGTCGGCAGACGGACGTCTTTCCTTGGACCACGGACGCGTGACTCCGGCTGAACCGAAGTAACACCATGATCATACAGGACCCCCGGCCACTGCGCTCCCCGTACAACTCGCCGAGCGCCGACCCGGTTCGGCACCGGTCCCCCGCTCACCGCCCCGCAAGCACTTCACAAGCACGCAAGCGTTCAACGCGCGCACGCACCGCCGGTCGCGGAGAAGGTATCCGGCCGCGCGGACCGGGCAGGCGCTCTCACGGAACACGAAAATCCGCGTCGCTCCCAGAAAGAAACAGAGGAGCGCCCTTCGGTGGCGCACGTCGACGATCCCGGCGGCATCCACGAGGGATCTCCGTGCCCCTTTCCGCCGGGAACCCGAATTCCCCGGCGCCACGGAGGGCGGGGGCGATCAAGGTGAAGCATTCGACGCCGAGAGGTGAATCATGCAGCGAGACGCAGCGGAAGAGGAAGTCGAAGTAGTGCTCGCCGGAGGTCCGGAGGGTGGCCCCGGGCGGACGACGGTGCCCGCCGGCGCCCTGGCCGACCGGGTGGCCGTGTGCCATCTGAATGGTCGTGAACATTTCAAAGTTACCGATGAATCCGCGGAGATCGACGGCCGTCCCGCTCCTGTCTATCGGTGGATATACAGCACCAAGATCGCCGAATAGGGCGAGCCCGCACGACGCCGGCTCAGCCCATCGCGTGACCACAGAAGGAAAGAGGTGCACACCATGAGCGAAACCCGCGACCCGGAAACCGGAAGCGATGCCTTCCGGTGCGCTCCCGTCGCGATCATCGGAATGTCCTGCCGTTATCCGGGCGCCCCCGGCGTGGCGGACTTCTGGAATCTGATCAGCGGCGGCGGGGACGCCATCACCGGCACACCTGGCGACCGCTACGACACCGAGGCGTCGTCCCATGGCCAGGACGTCCCGAAGCTCGGCGGCTTCATCAGCGGGGTGGACCGCTTCGACGCCGACTTCTTCGGTATCTCCCCGCGCGAGGCCAGGCTGATGGACCCGCAGCAGAGGCTCCTCCTCGAAGTGGGGTACGAGGCGCTGGAGGACGGTGGCCGCCCGCCGCCCCGCCTCGCCGGACAGCATGTGGGCGTCTTCGTCGGTCAGATAGGCAACGACTACTGGCACCTCCAGCAGGCGGGCGAGGAGAAGGTGGAGTTCTACGGGCTCACCGGCGCCTCGTCGCGGGCCATCTCGTCCAACCGGCTGTCGTTCGCCTTCGATCTGCGCGGACCGTCGATCACGGTGGACACGGCCTGCGCCTCCTCCCTCACCGCCGTCCACCTGGCAGTCCAGAGCCTGACCAGCCAGGAGTGCGACCTGGCGCTCGTGGGCGCGGCGAACCTCATCCTCACCCCGGGCGACGGTGTCGCGTATCTCGACGCCGGGATGCTGGCGGGCGACGGCCGTTGCAAGTTCGGCGCCCGCGCGGCGGACGGCTTCGTACGCAGTGACGGCATCGGCGCCCTGCTCCTCAAGCCCCTGGACCGTGCGGTACGCGACGGCGACCGGGTCCGGGCGGTGATCCGCGGAAGCGCGGTGGGCAACGACGGGCGGACGAGCGGATATCTGGCGACCCCCGCGTACGAGGGACAGCGCGCGGTGCTGGAGCGGGCCTGTCTGACGGCCGGGGCCGATCCGGCCCGGATCGACTTCGTCGAGGCGCACGGCACCGGCACCTCGTCGGGAGATCCCGTCGAACTCAGCTCCCTGGCAGCCGTACTGGGCCGGAACCGGCATCCGGACCGGCTGTGCTACGTCGGCTCGGTGAAGACCAACATCGGTCACACCGAGGCGGCCGCGGGTATCGCGGGCCTCATCAAGGCGACTCTGGCGCTGGAGAACGGGCTCGTCCCGCCGAGCCTGCACAGCGGCGAGCCCAACCCTGAAGTGGCCTGGGAGGCCATACCGCTGCGCATCCCCACCCGTCCCGTCCGCCTCGCGCGGCGCAGCGAAGGGACCTGGGCCGGCGTCAACAGCTTCGGCATCGGCGGCACCAACGCGCACGTCGTCCTCTCCTCCCCACCCGGCAGGACCGCCGCGCCCGCTCCGGACGAAACGGCCGGTGCGCAGGACCCGCCCCACCTGCTGACGCTCTCCGCCGCGTCCGGGAACGGGCTGAGGGACCTGGCGCGCGCCTACGTCGGTTTCCTCGCCCCCGACGGACCCGGGCGCGCCTCCTCGTTCCGGGACATCTGTTTCAGCGCGTCGGCGTGCCGTGAACACCGGGAGAACAGGCTCGCGGTCGTCGCCACCACCCATGACGAGGCGCGCGAAGCCCTGAGCGGCTTCCTGGACGGGGACACGGCCGGCCTGTCCACGGCCGACGACGTCGAGGAGCCGACCGCCCGTATCGCGTTCGTCTTCTCCGGCCAGGGCTCCCAGTGGGCGTCCATGGGCCGCGATCTGTACGCGTCGGAGCCGGTCTTCCGTACCGCCCTCGACGCCTGCGACGCGGCGGTCCTGGCGGAGGCGGGCTGGTCGCTCGTCGACGTGCTGTACGGCTCCGACGAGAAGGAACTCACCGCTCCCGACGTCGTGCAGCCCACCCTGTGGGCGATGGAGGTAGCTCTGGCGGCGCTGTGGCGTTCCTGGGGCATCGAACCGGACGTGGTCATCGGGCACAGCATGGGCGAGGCCGCCGCCGCGTACGTCTCCGGGGCTCTGCCGCTGGCCGACTGCGCGGCGGTGATCTGCCGACGCAGCTCACTGGCGGCGCGTACCAGCGGTCAGGGCGCCATGGCGTGGGTCGAGTTGGGGGCGGCCGAGGTCGAAGAGGCCCTGGACGACGACGAGGTGTCCGTCGCGGCGGCCAACAGCCCGACGTCCACGCTCCTTTCCGGTGAACGCGGCCCACTCGACCAGGTGCTCAAGCGGTTCGACGCCCGGGACGTCTTCCACCGGTGGGTGAAGGTCGACTACGCCTCGCACGGCAGCCAGATGGAACCCGTGCGGGAAGCTCTTCTCACCTCCCTGTCGGACGTGGTGCCGCACAGTGGCCGCCTTCCGGTGATCTCCACGCTGCTGACGGAGCCCATCGACGGGTCCCAGATGGACGCGGGTTACTGGGCCCGCAACATCCGCGAACCCGTCGACTTCGTCGGGGCCGTACGCCAGGCGCTGCGGGAGGAGACCCTGTTCGTCGAGATCAGCCCCCATCCGCTGCTGACCGAGGCCGTCGCCGAGACCGCGGACGACGCGGGCGGCGGCACGCTCGCCGTCGGGTCGCTGCGCCGGGGGGAGTCCGGACGCGGCAGTCTCCTCAGGTCGCTCGGTTCGCTCTACACCGCGGGTGCCCGGGTGGACTGGGAGGCGGTGACGGCGGGCGGCTCGTACGTACCGTTACCGCACTACCCCTGGCAGCGTGACTCCTTCTGGCTCACCCCCGCCGCCACCGGCGCGTCCACGTCCGACGGGGCGCCGGCGCCGCGCGGTACGGACGGGGGCGCGACACGGCGCAGCCATCCCCTGCTGGCCGAACGGATACGGCCCGACGGGGAGGACACGTACGCGTGGCGTTCGTCCCTGAACCTGTCGGCCCCCGACCACGCGTACCTGCGAGGACACCGCGTGGAGGGCACCGTCATCCTGCCCGGGACCGCGTATGTCGAGATCGCCTCCGCGGTCGGCCGGGAGATCTTCTCCACGACGACGCCGGTCCATGACATCGCCTACCACCGGGCCCTGTTCCTGGAGGACGGCGACGAGGTCGAGCTCAAGGTGACCGCGGAACCCGTGGGCACCGACGCGTACCGGGTACGGGTGCTGGGTCGCGCCTCCGGCGAGCGTGAGTGGACCCTGCACGGCGAGGCCACCGCGACCGCGTCCGACGAACCGGCGGAATCCGGCGGCCCGTCACCGGGCGCCGGGGACGCCGACAGCCTCGACCAGGTGAGGCGCCGGTGTACGCGGCACCGGTCCGGCGACGACTTCTACGCCGCCCACGCCCGCACCGGAAACGAATGGCGCGGCGTGTTCCGCGGGCTCCAGGACGTCTGGACCGCGCCCGGTGAGTCGCTCGGCTTCATCGAGTGCCCCGAAGGCCTGCTGGCCGAGCTGGACGCCTATGTCTTCCACCCCGCGCTGCTCGACGCCGCGGGCCAGTGTCTGCTCTCGGCCCGGCCGCCGGTCCCCGACGGGCAGGACGAGCTGATCGTGGCGGGCAGCGCCGACTCGGCGACCCTTCTGCGGCCCCCCACCGGCCGCCTGTGGACGCACGCGCGCGCCCTGCCCTCGACCCGCGGAGATTCCTTCAGGGGCGACATCACCATCCACGACGAACACGGCCGTCTCACCGCGGTCCTGCGCGGATTCCGGCTCCAGTACCTGCTGGGAGCGGCGCCGCACGGCCCCGTGGAAGAGACCCCGTACGACCGGAAGGAAGGAACCTCAGATGACCGACCGTGACCACGCACAGCACACCGGGGCGGGGAAGTCCGCCGGCTTCCGCCACGACGACTGGCTGTACGAACTGTGCTGGCTTCCTTCACCCGCTCCTCCCGCCGCCCGTGCGCACGAACCCGGTGGTTCCTGGCTGGTCTTCGCCGACGACGGGCCTGTCAGCCGCATCGTGACGAACTCCCTCACGGCACGCGGGGACACCGTCACCGTGATCGGCGCCGAGGAGGGCCCGGACATCACCGAGGCCCTCGACTCCCTGACCTCGACGGCAACACACCGGGGCGTCGTCTACGCCCGTGCCCTGGACGCCGGTCCCGACGACGGGCCCCGGGGGCCCGTGCCGTGCGAGGAGACGGTCTGTCAGGAGCCCGTACGACTCGCCCAGGCGCTGCACGAGCGGCAGTCCGCCGGCACGCCCCCGCTGTGGCTGATCAGCCAGGGGACGCAGGCCGTCATCGACGACACGGACGTCACGTCGCCCTCGCAGGCCCCGCTGTGGGGCCTGGGACGGACACTGACCACGGAAGCCCCCGGCCTCCGTACCCGCCTGGTGGACCTCGATGCGACAGCCGCGTCGGCCGACGCGCTGGCGGCGGAACTGACCGCGCCGGGGGAGGAGGACCAGATCGCCCTGCGCGACGGCCGCCGCTTCCACGCCCGGCTCCTGGGGGCCGACCGCACCACCGTCCTTCCCCATGGCACCCCCGTCGCGGCGACGCGACAGGGACGGCTGAGCGTCCACGAGCCGGGCCTGATCGAGGATCTCGCGCTGCTCCCCGCCGAACCCCGGGAACCGGCCGGTGACGACGTACTGATCAAGGTCTCGCATGCCGGACTCACCTACCACGACGTCCTCACCGCACTCGGCCTGCCGCCGTGGGACGGCGAGAAGGAGCCGGACTTCGGCTTCGAGTGCGCCGGAGTCGTCGAGGGCGTCGGCCCGGACGTGACCGGTCTGGCCGTCGGTGACGAGGTCGTGGCCGCGGTGACCGGCTCGCTCGCCACCCATGTCCACGCCAAGGCGTGCGTGGTCACCCGGGTGCCCTCCGGCCTGACGGCCGCCGAGGCCGTCACGATCCCCAGCTCGTTCCTCTCGGCCTACTACGCCCTGCACACCCAGGCCCGCCTCAAGGCCGGGGAGCGCGTCCTCATCCACACCGCGACCGGCGGGGTCGGCACGGCCGCCCTCCAGATCGCCCGGTGGAAGGGCGCCGAGATCTACGCCACCGCGGGCAGCGACAGGAAGCGCCGCCTGCTGGAGCGCCTGGGCGTGCGGCACATATCCGACTCCCGGTCGCAGGGATTCGCCGAGGACTTCCGCGCCGAAGGAGCCGGGGAGGGGATGGACGTCATCCTCAACACCCTGGCGGGCGAGGCGATCAGGACCAATCTGTCGATCCTCGCACCGCACGGCCGGTACGTGGAGCTGACCCAGCGCGACATCGTGGAGAACACCCCGCTGCCGCTCGGGCTGCTGGCCGGCAACCGGTCCCTCTTCACCCTCGACGTCTGGACGATGCTGCGGCGCTCCCCCGAGCGGGTCGCGGAGGTTCTCGACGAGATCTGGGACCTCGTACGCCAGGGCGTCTTCGAACCCCTGAGCGCCCAGGAGTTCGAGGTGAGCGATGTGGCCGAGGCCTTCCAGCACATGGCCAGGGCCCAGCACTCCGGCCGGATCGTCATCACCTTCCCGGCCTCACCCGCGCGATCCTCCGCGCACCCCGTCCCGACCGGCGCGCGCGGCGACGCGGACGGAGTGCTTCCGATCCCGGCCGACGGGACCTGCCTCGTGACCGGTGGCATGGGCGGCCTGGGGCGGCACCTGGCGCACTGGCTGATCGACCACGGATGCACGAGCCTGCTGCTGGTCGGCCGCAGCCGGCTCGACGACGGCGGCCACGAGCATCTGCGCCGGCTGGAGGACCGGGGAGCGGAGGTCGCCTACGCGGCGTTGGACATCGCGGAGCCCGGGGCCCTCGGCACGCTCCTCACCGAGCGCGACCGCGCCGGAAAGCCTCCGGTCCGTGGAGTGTTCCATCTGGCCGGAGTGCTCGGACACGTGTCGTTGACGGATGTGGGGCGGAGTGAACTCGCCCAGATCCTCCGCCCCAAGACGGCGGGCGCCTGGGAGCTCCACAGGAGCCTGGACCAGCTCGACCTGTTCGTACTGTTCTCGTCCGCCGCGTCCCAGATCAGTTCCCCGTTCCGAGGGGGGTACGCGGCGGGCAACGCCTTCCTCGACGCGCTGGGCCACTACCGGCGTGCGCGTGGCCTGCCCGCGACCGTCGTCAACTGGGGCTTCTGGGACGAGGCGGGCATGACGGCCCGCTGGGAGAAGGAGAACGGCCGCAGCTCCCGGCCCCAGGGCATGAGCAGCTTCGCCCCGGACGAGGGCCTCACCGTACTGGAGGAGATCCTCCGGGCGGCGCGCCCGCGGGCCACTCCCCTGCCCACGGACTGGTCCCGATGGGCACGGGCGTACCCCGACGCGGCCCGCTCCCCTCTGCTGCGGGAGCTGACCGGACTCCGGCCCGGGGACACGCCGACGCGGCCGGTTCCGTCCGACGGGCACGGGCAGGACCGTTCCGCCAGGACCGGCCCCGCCAGGACCGACTCCGCGCCCGTTGACGACGCCCCCGCCGAGCGGTCGGCGGAGGATCGCGATGCCACCGCCGGACCCGTGCCCACGCGAGGGAGGAACGACGCGCCCGTCCCGGCCACGGACGGGCGAACCACCCCGGCCGGCTCCGGCAGCCGGGAAGCGGTGGAGGAGACCGTCGTCAGGATCTCCGCCGATGTCCTCGGCACACCCCCCGAGCGCCTGCGCGGCAGGCGGCCCCTGAACAAGCAGGGCATGGACTCCTTGATGGCGACCCAACTGCGCAACCGTCTCCAGCGTGAATTCGACATCACGCTTCCCATCACGGTGCTCCTCAAGGGGGCCAGCGTCACCACGATCGCCGACCGGATCACCGCTCAGGCCGACGAGCGCCGGGCGGCGTCCGGCGGATCATGAGGCCATAGGGTCGCACGGCGATGAATCCGCAGGTCCCGAGCGAGGACGGCGCGATCGGGCCCCGGACCGGGGAGAGTCAGGTCCGGGGCCCTGAGCCGCCCGCTCCTGACCGGTCGGCGTCCTTGACCCCGGGGCGCCGACTGCCGTACGCCGAGCCGGGGCGGGGCGGGGCGTCTTCGAAAAGCGGGTTGCGGGTGAAGATCGTGACGCGGATGCTTCCGCCATGACGATGCACCCCGACCAGTTGGCCGTCTCACCTGAGGCCGTACGCACCTTGGTGGACCAGCAGTTTCCCGAGTGGCGGAGCCTGCCCGTCAGAAGCGTCAGCGCGCAGGGCACCGTCAACGCCATCTTCCGCATCGGCGACCGGCTCACCGCCCGGTTCCCCCTTGAGTCCGCGGACGTCGAGTCGACACGGCGCGGGCTGGAGGCGGAAGCGGAAGCCGCTCGTGAGCTGGTGGGCCGGACACGCTGCCCCACGCCCGAGCCGGTCGCGCTGGGTGAACCCGGGGCGGGCTACCCGCTTCCGTGGTCGGTGCAGACCTGGCTGCCCGGGGTCGTGGCCGACGACGAGGACCCCGGCGAATCAGCCGGATTCGCCCGCGACCTGGCCGACTTCATCGGCGACCTCCGCGCGATCGGCACACGTGGCCGTACGTTCGCCGGTCCGGGCCGCGGGGGCGATCTGCGCTCCCATGACGCGTGGATGGAGACCTGTCTCAGCCACAGTGAGCAGCTCCTGGACGTCCCCCGGCTCCGTCGTGTCTGGGCGACCTTGCGCGAGCTGCCGCGGGGTGCGGCTGAGGACGTCATGACCCATGGCGATCTGATTCCGGGCAACATGCTCGTGTCCGCCGGGCGGCTCACGGGGGTTCTCGACGTGGGCGGCTTCGGACCGGCCGACCCTTCGCTGGATCTCGTGGGCGCGTGGCATGTGCTTGAGTCCGGGCCGAGGCGGGCGTTCCGCGACCGCCTGGGGAGCGACGACCTCGCATGGGAGCGCGGCAAGGCGTGGGCTTTCGTTCAGGCGATGGGGCTGGTCTGGTACTACGTCGAGAGCAACCCGGTCATGAGCCGGATGGGCCGACGGTCCCTGGACCGCGTCCTGGCGGACACACCGCGCGCCTGACCCGGTCATCGCCTCGGTACGGCAGTCGGACTTCGTTCCTGACGTGGGTCGGCGCCTGCGGGTCGCGGCGCGCCGGGCCGCGGTTCCGAAGGCCGTGGTGATGCGTTACGCCCGCACCGCCTGCGACAGCGCGTCCACGGTCACCCCCACGATGGCCCGGAGCTGCGCCGGGCCCGCTCCGGCCCTGCTCATGACGGCGAGCGACTGGTTCACAGCCGCCGCGTGCAGGGCGAAGGTCTCGGCGTCCCGGTCGGTGAGTCCGCCGGCCTCCAGCGCGGCGCGCAGGCGCCGGCGCTGGAATCCGAGCGCCTGCTTGGCGTGCGCCGCGACCCCTGGACTCAGCACGGGAACCGCCATGGCCGACTGGGCGATCAGGCATCCGTCCGGCAGCCCGGGATCGGCGATGCGCTCCAGGGTGACGTCGAAGAACGCGCGGACAGCGGCAACGGGTTGCGAGGCCGCGCACGACAGGGCGGCGTCGTACTTCTCGCCGTAGCGCGCGGCGTAGATGTCCAGGCAGCGCAGGAAGAGCGTGTCCTTGTCGCCGAGCGAGGAGTAGATGGAACTGCGGTTCAGACCGGTCACCCGGGACAGATCGCCCACCGAGGTGTCGGCGTAACCGGCACGCCAGAACTGGATCATCGCGGCGTCGAGCGCCGTCTCCATGTCGAACTGCTTCCTGCCTGCCACGCGGAACTTCCTTACTTCCCTGCCGAGACGTCGATGGTTCGCAGTGTGCCGCACACCATTCCATCTTGGACCGATCGGTTCAAGATGTGTTAGTTTTCAAACGTGGTCAGGACCGGGCATTGCGCGCACTTCGCGACCGCGCGGACGACACACCGCGCGGCCCGCGGGAGACACACCACGCGGCCCTGGCCACCGCCTTCAGCGCCACACCGCCCCCACCGCCCCCACCGCCCCCACCGCACCCACCGCACCCGACACCGACGAGGGATCCCGTGACCGGCCCTGCGACCAGCGCTCCGTACACCTCCGAGAGCAACCCCGTCCCCGACCTGCCTCTCCACCATCTGGCCGGATTCACCCACCGCTGGATCGACGCGGACGGCGTCCGCCTCCATGCCGTCGAAGGCGGACGGCCGAGCGGCCCGGCCGTCGTTCTGCTCGCCGGTTTTCCGCAGACCTGGTGGGCCTGGCGCAAGGTGCTGCCCGCCCTCACCCACCGGTTCCGCGTGATCGCGATCGACCTGCCGGGCCAGGGCCACTCCGAGCGCCCGGAGCGCGGCTACGACACGCACACGGTCGCCGCGCACGTCCACGCCGCCGTGAAGGCCCTCGGCGTGCCGGCCTACTCCCTGGTCGCCCACGACATCGGCGCCTGGGTCGCTTTCTCCCTCGCCCTCGACTTCGAGAGCCACCTGCGCGGGGTCGCTCTGCTCGACGCCGGAATTCCCGGCATCACCCTCCCGGAGACGATTCCCACCGACCCGGAGCGGGCGTGGAAAACCTGGCACTTCGCGTTCCACCTCGTGCCCGATCTGCCCGAGACGCTGCTCGCCGGCCGCGAACGCGAGTACGTCGGCTGGTTCCTGAAGGCGAAGGCCCTGTCCCCCGGCACGTTCGACGACGCCGAACTCGACCACTACGCGGCGGCCGTCGCGGCCGACGGCGGGCTGCGCGCCTCCCTCGCGTACTACCGGGACGCCGCGGAATCGGCGCGCAGGAACCGCGCGGCGCTCCAGGGGCGACGCCTGACCGTGCCCGTCCTCGGAATCTCCAGCAGCCATGGCTCCATTCCGGACATGGCCGCCTCCCTCAGCCCATGGGCCGACCGCACCACCGGCGTCGTCGTGCCCGACGCGGGGCACTTCATCCCCGACGAGCAGCCCGAGGCCGTCGCCGCCGCGATAGCCGACTTCATCGACGACGGCGACTGAGCCCCGTACCCCTGAGGCCCCGGTCCCCGGAGCGCGGCGGGCTTCCCCGCCCGGGTCACGCCCCGCGCAGCCGCCAGGTGTGCAGGTGCTCCCAGGTGAGGGTGGTCCACCAGCGGCCGGACCAGTCGTCACTGCGCGTCCGGTAGAGGGCGACCGTGTCGCCGGGGAAGGCGTCGGGGAAGGGCACGGGGAGGCCGCGTACGTACTCCTCGATCTCCTCGGACAGGTCGGGGCGCACGTACATCTCGTGCGAGACGAGCGACAGATGGGCCTCGAAGACGGCGCGGTCGAAGGTGTGCGGGTCGGGGTTGGGCGCCGGGGTCACCAGCGGTGCCACGGCCCGGTCGACCGCTTCGGCGAGGGCGAGGAAGGCGGGGTTCGGGGTGGTGCCGTCGGCGAGGTGGTGGACGCCGAGGACCAGGCCCACGCCCTGCCGGCGGACCCCGGCGTTGTGGACGGTGAAGGGCGCGACGCCGGCGATGCCGCGGGTCACCGCCGCGACGATCTCGTCCACGGGCGCGGTGATGTGCTGGCTGCCGACGAGCGTCGCGTGCGGCGGGAAGGCGCCCGCGGAGACGAACCCGTACTGGGCGCGCACCTGGCCGGTCAGCGCGGTCACCGCCGCGCAGGTGGCGGGGTCGGGCCGCAGGTAGACGCCGTAGCGGTACGGGTCACCCGGGGCCTTGGCGAATCGTTCGGTCACTGGCCTGCCTGCTTCCGGTAGTTGTCGATCTTGGTGGTCGCGGCCTTCTCGGCCCGCGCGAGTGCCTGGTCGAGCGGTTCGGCTCCGCTGAAGGCACGCTGCATCTCGGGGACGATCGCGTCCCGGACGCCGGGCATCGCGCCGCTCAGACACCCCGAGGTGGCGGTGTTGGCCGGGGTGTCGGCGAACTGCTTGTCGAGTACGGCGTAGGGCTTGTTCCTCCCCAGGAAGTCCTTCCAGGTGGCCGAGGCGCCGACGTCCGTGTTGATCGGCGCGTAGCCGGACGCCATGGCGAACCGCTCCTGCACGGGGGCGGAGGCCATGTGGCTGATGAACTTCCAGGCGGCGACCTGCTCGGCGTCGCTGTGGCCCGCGCGGTCCAGCCACATCGCCGCTCCGCCGATCAGGGCGCCCGCGTCGGAGGCCGGTCCGGAGAGCGGGTAGGGCAGCGCGCTGTACCCCTTCATGCCCGATTCCTTGAGGCCGCCGATGGCGCCGCTGGAGTTGAACATCATCGCGGCCTTACCGGCGGCGAAGGCGGACAGCGCCGCGTTGCCGTCGGTGCCGGTGTCGAGTCCGACGCCCTCCGTGTACAGCCCGGCCATGGTGCCGATCGCCTTGCGCTGAGCGCCGCCCGTCAGCGGGAGCGCGGTGGCGCCGTCGGCCTTCCGGCCGTTGTCCGGGGTGCAGTACGGCGTCCCCGACGCGGCCGTGAGCTGTTCGAACCACCAGCCGTCGAAGGGCTGGACGATCCCCTTGGTCCCGGGCACCGCCGCGTGGACCTTACGGGCCGCCGCGGCCACTCCGTCCAGCGTGGAGAGCGTCGAGCGGTCCACGCCGGCGCGGGCCAGCAGCGCGTCGTTCACGTACAGCAGCGGCATCGACGTGTTGAGCGGTACGGCGAGCAACTCGCCTTCGGCGGTGTAGTAGTTGCGGGCCGCGGGGCGCAGCCGGCCGAGGTCGAGGTCGCCGGGGTTGGCGGCGGCCATCGCCTGCGCCGGGACCGTCTGCCCGGCGTCCCGCAGATAGCCCGTGGTGATGTCGTTGGACACCATGACCGTGGGCGTGCTCCTGTCCCGTACGGCCGAGGAGTACTTGGCGATGGCGTCGGCGTAGCTGCCCTGGAACGACGCCTTGACGGTGATCTTGCCCCGGTTGGCCTGGTTGAAGGCGTCGATCTCGTCCTGGAGCGCCTGGCCCGCGGGGCCGCCGAGACCGTGCCAGAGGGTCACGGTCACCGGCCCGGACGCCGTGGAGAGCGCCGAGGGGCCGGGGGCGGAGGCGGCTCCGGAGGGGCTCGTTCCGGAGCCTCCTGCGCAGGCGGTCAGTGCCGTCGCCGTGGCGAGGGCGAACAGGGCGCCGAGGACGCGGTTTCGTCCGGACATGGCGGGTTCACTCCTTCACTGATGAGGTGTTGGGGGATGAGGTACGGACAGGGGAAGGGAGGTGGTGGTCAGGCTCTGACGCGGCCGGCCAGTCCGTTCACCAGGTAGCGCTGGCCGAACAGGACGAGCAGCAGGGTGGGCAGGAGGACCAGCAGCGTCCCCGCGTAGATGACCGCGGGCCGGGTGGTCTGCTCGACGGCGAGCTGGGCGAGGCCGACCTGGATCGTGCGCCGCTCGGGCGAGTCGGTGATCAGCAGCGGCCAGAAGTAGCCGTTCCACGCCGACAGGGCACACCACAGCGCGGCGGTGACCACCTGGGGGCGCGCCATGGGCAGTACGACGTACAGCAGGGTCCGCAGGTGGCCGCAGCCGTCCAGGCGCGCCGCCTCCCACACCTCTCTCGGCAGCCCGAGGAACGCCTGGCGCAGGAGGAACACCGCGTACCCCGTCGCCAGGTACGGCACGACGACCCCGGCCAGGGTGTCGCGCAGGCCGAGGCCGGTCGCCAGCTCGTAGTTGGGGATGACCAGGCTCTCGCCGGGGATGGCCAGTGTGGCGAGCACGAGGGCGAACGCGACGCCGCGTCCGCGCCAATGGGGGAAGGTGAACGCGTACGCGGCCAGCGCGGCGGTGACCAGTTGCGCCGCCGACTGCACGGCCGTGACGGCCACGCTCATGCCGTACTGGTGGACCAGCGGGGCGGAGCGCAGCGCCTCCCGCACGTTGTCCAGGGTCAGGTGTGCGGGCAGCGGGATCAGCCGCCCGGCGACGATATCGCTCTGGGGCAGCAGGGCGGTGGTGACGGTGACGTAGACGGGGAACGCGACGATCGCGACGATCACGGTCAGGGCCGACAGGCGGACCGCCTTCGACAGGTGCTTCACGCCGACCTCCTCAGGACGCGGAACTGGACGGCGGTGATCAGTACGACGAGGAGGAGCAGGACCAGTGCGAGGGCCGAGGCCGACCCGAAGTCGGGCAGCGCCTCGCCGAAGGCGCGCCGGTACAGCTCGTGGACGAGCGTGGAGGTGGAGCCTGCCGGGCCTCCCCTGGTGAGGACCTGGACCTGGGTGAACACCTGGAGGCCGCTGATCGTCCCGGTCACCACGAGGAAGACCAGGGTCGGCCGGAGCATCGGGATGATCACCGACCAGGCGGTCCGCAGCTCGGACGCACCGTCGAGCGCCGCGGCCTCCAGGACCTCCCGGTCGAGCTGGGTCAGGGCGGCGAGCAGGACGAGGAAGGCGAATCCGAACTCGTACCAGGCCGTCGCCACCGAGACGCTCAGCACGGCCCAGACCGGTGACTGCAACCAGGGCGGCCCGCCGAGGCCGAGTCCCGCCAGAAGCTCGTTGACGGTCCCGACCGCCGGGGCGAAGAGCCCGGCGAACACCGCCGACGCCGCCGCCGCGGAGTACGCGAACGGCAGGGACAGCAGCACCGACAGGACCGCTCGCGGCCGGCGGCGGGCCCGGCGCAGCAGCAGCGCCGCGGCGAGCGCGCCGCCGACGGAGAGGAACACGCTCAGGGCGGCGATGACGCCGGTGGTCAGCAGGACCCGGCGCAGCGCCGGATCGGTGACGAGTTCGGCGTAGTGGTCCGCGCCGACGAACCGGGTCGGACTGCCCAGCAGATCCGTGCCGTACAGGCTCAGGAAGGCGCTGCGCAGGACCGGCCAGTACGCGAAGGCCAGGAGCAGTGCGAGACAGGGCAGGGCCATCAGGGGCCCTGCCGGCAGGCGCGGCTTGCCCCGGCGGCGGTCGCCGCGCCGAGGAGGTCCGGAACGAGGGGGTCCGGAACGAAGTGGAACGTTCCCAATCACGAGTGGAACGTTCCCACCCTCCCCGTGAGGAGAGAAGGAGATGTTCCGTGAACGTTCCGTTAACGCCGATCGGCGTATATCCGCGCCGATATGCACGGATATACGCCAAGAGGCCGGGGCAGCTCGCGGGTTGCTGCCCGCGAGCCACCCCGGCCGTAGCCACCCCGGTTGGAGTCACCCCGGCCGTAGCCGACCCCGCCGTAGCCACCCCGGTTGGAGTCACCCCGGCCGTAGCCACCCCGGCTGGAGCCGACCCCGCCGTGGCCGACCCGGTACCTCAGTGCTCCCCCGCGTCAGCGCCGGAGTGCCGCGGCGCCTCCGCGCTCGCGTCCGGCGGTGCTGCGGTCGTGCGCCCCGCCACCAGCGCGCCGGACAGCGCCAGGTGATGGTCCGGCGGCTGCTCCCCGTCGAGCAGGCGCACCACGGCGTCGATGGCGCCGCTTCCGATCCGTTCGATCGGCTGGCGCCAGCTCGTCAGACCGATCAGGGGCGTGCTCAGCGGGCCGATGCCGTCGTAACCGGTGACGGACAGGTCGCCGGGCACGGACACGCCCCGGAGCTGGAGCTGCTCCAGCAGATCGACGGCGTGGCGGTCGCTGGGCGCCATCACCGCGGTGATGGCGGGATGCCGCAGCACCTCCGCCGCCCAGCCGCCGGCCTCCTCGCTGCGTGTCCCCTCGATCTCCAGGACCCGGACACCCCGCTCCCGCAGGCGCCGGGCCATCGCCCGGGTCCGAGGCGCCATGGTCACCGAGGAGGTCCTCGGCACCGCGATCACCGCGACCTGCCGGTGGCCGAGCCCGGCGACGTGGTCGGCGAGCGCCGCACCGCCCTCCTCCTCGTCGCAGAAGACGCTGGTGATGCTCCGGTGGGTCTCGGGGCGCCCGGCCACCACCGTCGGCAGCCGCTCGGCGAACGGCACGATCTTCGCGGCGGGCAGCAGCCCGCTGCACACGATCAGCGCCTCGACGCGCAGCATGGCCAGGGTCTCCAGGGCGCGGTACTCGTCGGACACCGCGAACCGTCCGGAGCCCGTCGTCGTCACCACCCGGTAGCCGTGGAACGCCGCGCGCTCCTGCATCGCCGCGAGCAGGTGGCCGTAGAAGGGCGTGGCGGCGTCGCGGACGAACACCCCGACCGTGTACGTACGGTGGGCCACCATGGCGCGGGCGACCGCGTTCACGACGTACCCCAGTTCCGCCGCCGCCTCCAGCACGCGCCTGCGGGTCTCCTCGGCGACGCTGCCCCGGCCGGAGACGACACGGGAGACCGCGGATTTGGACACCCCCGCGCGGGCGGCGACATCGATGATCGTCGGATTGCGGGGCCGCTCAGCCATCGGGAGCGCCTCCCGGCCGCCCGGTCCCGTTCCGCAGCCCCTCCCGGGCGAGCACCTCGTGGGCGCCCTCGCAGCCGGTCCACACGTGGGCACGCCAGCCGTGGGCGCGGGCCGCCGCGACGTTCCCCGGCCGGTCGTCGAAGAACACGACGTTCGCGGGCGAGAACCCCAGCCGGTCGTCCGCGGCCCGGTAGACCCGCGGATCGGGCTTGAGCAGACCGACGTCGGACGAGAAGACCAGGCTCCGGAAGACGGTGCTCCACGCCGACCGCCGCACCGCGTCGGCCAGCGAGGCCGGGGCGTTGGACAGCACGCCCAGCGGTATGCCGGAGGCCGCGAGCGAGGAGAGCATCGCCGTCACGTCGTCCGCGATCCGCGACCAGCCCGCGACATCGATCCGGTCGAGACGGGCGACCCACTCCCCGTCCAGCCGGCGCCCGAGCGCGGCACCGACCCGCTGCCAGTACGCGGCGGGGGCGTCGCCCTCGTCGTAGCCGTCCCGGTAGGCCCAGTAGGGCTCGGCCAGTTCGTCCTGCGGCACGCCGAGCGCACCGGAGAGCGCGGCCAGCGCACCACCGGACGGCACCAGGACACCACCGAGGTCGTAGACGACCGCCGTCGTTTCGGAAGAAGAATGGGAACGTTCCACAAGCCGGGATCATAACGGACCGGCGCCACGCACCGACAGGGTGTCGCACCGGTCGCCGGACCGGACGGGCGCCGCGGCCCACCCGGCCCCGCGCTCCCCCGCCCCGACTCCCCCACTCCCGGCTCCCCACTTCCGGACCCACCCACCCCGGACTCACCCGATCGGGTCTCCTCGTCGGGCGAGGTCGGGCGCCGACGACCACGACGCCCCTACGCCTCGGAACGCGGTCAGACCTTGCTCCTTCCGCGTTCCGTGTGCGATCTTTGAGGCATTCCCGTCATGGAAACGTTTCCATGAGAGTACGAGAGGTGGAGCCGGTGACCACGATCAAGGACGTCGCGGCACGGGCCGGGGTCTCGCTGGGTACCGCGTCCCGGGTACTCAGCGGAAGCAGCCAGACCTCGCCCGACTCACGGTCCCGCGTTCTCGCCGCCGCGGCCGATCTGGGCTACATCGCCAACGGACCGGCCAGGTCCCTGCGGCGTTCCCGTACCGACGTGCTGGGGCTGCTCGTCTCGGACATCCGCAACCCGTTCTTCTCCGAACTCGCCCACGCCGCGGAGCAGGAGGCGCGGCAGCACGGCTACACCGTGCTGCTGGCCAACGCGAACGAGGACGCCGGACAGGCCGACGCGTACCTGCGGACCTTCGCCTCGCAGCGCATCGACGGCCTGCTGTTCTCCCCGCAGGGCACGGTCTCCCCGCAGCTCGCGGCCACCCTCGCCTCCGGACTGCCGCTCGTCTTCCTCAACCGTACGGTCGAGGGCGTCGACGCCCCGCTGTACGGCACCGACAACGCGGAGGGCGTCGGCCATGTCCTGGCCTGGCTGCGGCAGCGCGGACACCGTGACGTGGCCTTCATCGGAGGACCCGGCACGATCTCCACCGGCGCGGAACGCCGCGCCGCCTACCTCGCCGGGCGCGAGAAACACGGGATCAGCACCGACGACAGGCTGCTCGACGCCGGTGACTTCCTGGCCGAGGGCGCGGCCGAGGCCATGTGCCGCGTCATCGACCGGGGTGTCCCCTTCTCGGCCGTCTTCGGCGCGAACGGCCTGACCACCCTCGGGGCCGTGCGCGCGCTGCGCGAGCGGCTCGGGGCGGAGCGGGCCGCCCGCGTCGAGGTCGTCTCCTTCGACGACCTCGACTGGTTCGAGTTCGCGTCACCGCCCATCAGCGCGGTCCGCAACGACGCGTCGTCGATCGGCCGTCTCGGCGTGCGCGGACTGGTCGACCTCCTCGCCGGACGCCCGGCGTCCGGGCAACGCGTCGCCACCTCCTTCGTCGACCGGTCGGAGGGAGCCGCCCGATGAACACGCGCGTCGCCCTCGTGGGCGGCGTCGACAGAGAAGAAACCCCCTTCGAAAGGATCAGCCGATGAAGGTCGCCCTCGGAGCAGACCATGCCGGGTACCCCCTCAAAGCGGCCGTGCGCCGGGCGATCGAGGACCTCGGCCACGAGATCGTCGACTGCGGCACCGACAGCTCCGCCCCTGTCGACTTTCCCGACATCACCCGGGCCACCTGCGACCCGGTGCTCTCCGGAGCAGCGGATCGGGCCGTACTCGTGTGCGGCACCGGTCAGGGCGCCGTGATGGCCGCGAACAAACTGCCCGGCATCCGCTGCGGTCTGGCCCACGAGCCCTACTCCGCCCACCAGGCCGTCGAGCACGACGACGCCAACGCCATCGCCATGGGCGCCTGGCTCGTACCGCACGCGCTCGTACCGGACATCGTCCGTGAGTTCCTCGCCGCCACCTTCGACGACGACGAGGACACCCGCCGCAGGGTCACCAAGCTCAACGCGCTCGACACCCTGACACCGCCGGCCTGACACCGCCGGCGGGCGGGGGGGGGGGGGGGGGGCCCCGCGCCCCCCCCCCCCCCCCCCCCCCCCCCCCCCCCCCCCCCCCCCCCCCCCCCCCCCCCCCCCCCCCCCACACCCGCGGGCGCGCCGGGGTGGAGTTTTGGTTTGTTTTGGAGCTGACGTGTGAGGTGTGTGT
>NZ_JBHZDA010000043.1:0-13457 GCF_042755665.1 Streptomyces sp. NPDC059142 | reverse complement strand
CTCAACCGGGGCGGCTCTCTCACTACTCTCTCGCCTCACACCCCGGCCCCCCGCCTCCCAGCCACCGGGGGGGGGGGGGGGTGCGCGGGGCCCCGGGTCTAACCAACCCGCGGGGCCCCGACCCGGCATACCCGGAACCCACCGGAAAGGAGTCCCGGCCCTGCCGGCCCGGGACTCCCGCATCACACCCACGCGATCCGGAGACCACCCGCAAGGAGCATCCCCATGTCCACCAGCAGCGTCGCTGGACGGCGCAGCGTGCTCGGCACGAAGGACCGCGTCAAGACCGCGGTCGCCGCGGCCGTCGGCACCAGCGTCGAGAACTACGACTTCATCGCCTACGGAACGGCGTCCGCGCTCTACTTCGGAGCCGTCTTCTTCCCCGAGAGCGACCGGTTCGTCGGCACGCTCCTGTCGTTCGCCACCCTCGCGGTCGGCTTCGTCATGCGCCCGCTCGGCGGCGCGATCGGCGGCTACTTCGCCGACAAGGCCGGCCGCAAGCCCGTCCTGGTCGCCGCCATGGTCGTCATGGGCGCCGCGACGTTCCTCATCGGTGTGCTGCCGACGTACGAACAGGCCGGTGTGGTCGCACCGATCCTGCTCGTGGCGATCCGCATGATCCAGGGGCTGGCGTTCGGCGCCGAGTGGGGCGGGGCGATCACCATGGCCTACGAACACGCCCCATGGCACCGCCGCGGTATGTTCGCCGCCATCCCCCAGTCCGGCAATCCGTTGGGCATCGCGCTCGCCAGCGGTGTGTTCGCCTGGAGCTCCACACTCGACGGCGACTGGCAGTGGCGAACTCCCTTTCTGCTCAGCGCCGTTCTCGTCATCGTCGCGCTGATCGTGCGCTCCCGGCTCTCGGAGTCTCCCGAGTTCCAGGAGGCCCAGGCCAGCGGCGAGACCGAGAAGAACCCCCTTCTCGCGACTCTCCGCCACGACTGGCGGAGCATCCTGCGTGTGATCGCCCTGCGCGTCGTCGAATCCTTCGCCTACTACTCCACCGCGACCTACCTGCTCAGCTACATCACCGAACGCGACCCCGATCTGCGACCCGTCGCTCTCGGCGCCATCACAGCCGCCAGCATCCTGGCCATCGCGGTCACCTTCCTGGCCGGCGCGCTCACCGACCGCATCGGACGACGGCCCCTCTACATCGCGGGCTGCGTCGCGGCGATCCTCTTCGCCTTCCCGATGTACCTGCTCGCCAACACCGACCACCCCATACCGGTCGTGGCCGTGTTCATCATCGGCATCGGGCTCATCCACGCCTCGCTCACCGGGACTCAAGGGTCCCTGCTCACCGAGCAGTTCCGTACCGCGACCCGCACCTCGGGAGCCTCGCTCGGCTACCAGATCGCGGCAGCCATCGGCGGCTTCGCACCGCTGCTCGCCGCGGCCCTCGTGGGCGCCTTCGGCTGGCCCGGCGCCGCTCTGCTCTACCTCGGCGCCGCCCTGATCGGTCTCGTCGGAATTCTCACCACCAGGGAGACCTGGGGCCGCGACGAGCGCGAGCGCGTACTCGCCCTCGTCGCCGAGGAGCGCCGCCCCTGACACCACATCAGGCGGCAAGCCGTCCCGCGGACCGGCGGTGCGTGCCGCGCGGACGGCTGCCGTTCAGGGAGTCGCGGCGGTGGTGACGTCGACATCCGTGATGGCCGCGTCGGGATGCCGGGCCCCCGTCAGTATCCGGTCCTGCCCGGTGTCGCCGAGGAGGTGGCGGCGGAAGAAGGCACCGAGGTACGTGACGGCGACATGGCGCTGCTGCGGCTCGGTCAGCCGTCCGGCCGGCGCCGCGCCCTCACGGTCGGTGCACTGCCCGGGGTGTCCTTCCACCGGCGTGGCGTCGTCGGAGGCCGCGACCTGACGGCTCCGAGGCGACCACTGCGTGTTGAAAAAGTTGTGATTCGCCCCGTGGACCGCGAATCGGTAGAAGCCGCTGCGGTTCCCCTCGGCCGCGTCGGCCGCGAACCAGAGCGCCTCACCGCCCACCTGTCCGTCGCATGTTCCCCGGAAGGTGGCGAAGGGGGTCCTGGTGATCGTGTAGTTGGACATGTCCTCCGTCATCACGTTGTAGGCGGGCGCCAGGGCCGCCACGGCCTTGACGTCGACGCCCTGGGGCCACTGCCCCCGATGGCTGTCGGCCGCCTGCCAGGTGACACCGGCGCCCGCCCTGGAATGCCCCATGATCCCCACGTTGCCCATGTCCACGTGGTGGGCGAAGCCGACGCGTCGCGCCGCCCCGGTCGCCGGGTCGGTGAACTTCCCGGCGAGCTCACCTCGGTCCTTGGAGCCGAGCTCCTGCCACATGCGCAGATGCCGGTTGATGAGATCCGCCCGCGCGGCGGCGTTGTCATCGCCCCACAAGGAGGAGGCGTTGATGCCGTTGGCGCCGACCGAGACCACGACGAACCCCTGAGCGGCCAGCTCACGGCCCAGGTAGTCGTATCCGCGCTCGCTGGGCAGGACGGGTGTTCCCGGGGCACACGGCCAGGCGGCCAGCTTGGCCGTGGCGGCTTCGTACGCGGCGTCGTCACCGTCGCGCTCGGCAGCCGTGCGCGCCGCGTCCGCCTTCCGGTCGGCGCAGGTGTCGTGCAGGCCGTGCAGCAGCACGATCAGTGGATGCCGCCCGGTGCCCAGGCCGGCGGGGTAGTGCACCACCCCGGTCAGCTCGACGGGTTCACCGGTCTGCGGCAGGCGCCATGCCTCATGGCCCAGGTCGTAGCGGACCGTCCTGGTGGACGCGGACGGGGACACCGTGCTCCGCTCCGTCGTCTCGTCCGGTGTCACGGCACCGGTCGCATCCGTATACGTGAAGGCTGCTGCCGCGACGGACAGTACCGCCGCCGACAGGCCCAGCAGACGAGCCGAACTCCGTGTGCGCACAGGGCGTTTCATTCTGTCTCCTCGGTGGGTACAGGGCCGGCCCGGAGCGTCCGGTCCGCTCGTGGCCGTTGCCCGGGGGGGGTGCCCCTATGTCTTTGGTCAAGGTGGTCGGGTGGCAGTGTGGCTGTCATGAGCGATGACGTGCCTGTCCGGGAGCCGGCGGGCGAGGGCATGCGGCCGTGTGACTTCTGTGGTCATCCGGTCGTGATGGACTCGGTCGACGAGCAGGACTGCCCCGTGTGCGGCGAGGCCGCTGAGGATCAGCCGGCTGCGGCTGGCCGGGGTTCGTAGAAAGTGCCGTCGCGGAGCATGGCGAAGAGGACGTCGGCCCTGCGTCGGGCGAGGCAGAGCAGGGCCTGGGTGTGGTGCTTGCCCTGGGCGATCTTCCTGTCGTAGTAGATCCGGGACGCGGGGTCGGCCAGGGCGGCAAACGCGGAGAGGAAGAACGCCCGTTTGAGCTGCTTGTTTCCCCGTCTGGAGGGCTGTTCGCCACGGATCGATGAGCCCGAGATCCGGGTGGCCGGGGCGAGTCCTGCATAGGCGGCGAGGTGGCCGGCGGTCGGGAAGGTGCTGCCGTCTCCGACCTCGATCAGAATCCGGGCTCCGGTCCTGACACCGACTCCCGGCATCGACATCAGGACCTTCGAAAGAGGGTGGGCCTCCAGGAGTTCCTCGATGCGTCCGGCCAGCATTTTGCGCTGGTCAAGCACGGCAGTTAGGGATCCGGCCAGGCTCGGGACGATCAGCGCGGCCGCCTCGGTCCCCGGAACGGCGACGGTCTGCTCGTCCAGGGCGGTGAAGATCTCCTCGACCAGCCGTTCGGTCATCCGCGGGGCCTTCGGCCGTAACAGCGTGACCAGCCGCCGCCGTCCGGCCTTGCGGATCTGGGCCGGTGAACCGAACCGCTCCAGCAAGGCCAGGACGGCCGGGTGCTGCAACCGCGGGCCGAGGACCCGTTCCAGTGATGGGTGGATCTGAGTCAGCAGACCGTGGAGCCGGTTGGCGATCCGGGTGGCCTCTCCAGCGAGGTCGTCGTCGAAGCCGACGATCATCTCCAGCTCGGCGATGGTCTCGTCCTCGCCGTCGATCGCCCGCAGCGTGTGGGGCATCACGCGGGCCGCGTCCGCGATGATGAACGCGTCCCTCGCGTCGGTCTTGGCCTCGCCCGGGTAGAGGTCGGCGATCCGCCGCATCGTCAGCCCCGGCAGATAGGCGACCGGGCAGCCCATGTCCCTCGCAACCGCCAGGGGCAGGGCGCCGATCGAGGCCGGCTGGTCGACCACGACCAGCACCGTTCCGTGCTTGGCCTGGAGTTTCGCGAACAACTCGCGGAGCTTGGGTTCGGTGTTGGGAAGGCGTTTGTCGAAGGCTTTCTTGCCGGTGGGGGTGACGGCGGTGGCGTGGTGTTCGCCCTTGCCGACGTCCAGGCCGAGGAAGACGTCGATGTCGCCGGTGTCGATCACGTGCAGGCCCCTCCGCTCGCGTTCTCGTCCGGCCTTGCCTGGGCACCGAGCTGCCGCATCCACGTTACGGAGAGCTCTTCCGGCCTGGGTGAAGCCGGTGCTCAAGCCCCTCATCAGCGGTCCGTCGATGCCTCCGGGCCCGGTGACACCACCCCCCGGATCATCAACAACAGGAGGGGGAAGTCATGCCGGACCCGAAGGCCGGAGGCCCCGTTGCGGAGCCACGAAAAAGGTAACGGGGGGGAAGGTGAAGGCCGTCCTCAGCGGGCGGCGGCGTAGGAATCCACCACGAACCGGATGACCCGCTCCTGCAACGCGGCCCCCGAAGCACCTGCCCGCTTGATCATGTCCGTTCCGTGGTAACCGCTCTCGTCGATGACCAGTTCTTTCTTACGGGCGACGGAAGCCGCGTGGACCTCACGGACCTGCTTCTCCACCGCGCCCTGCATGTCACCGGGCGATACCACGAGCAGCGTCGGAACCCGCAGCTTCCTCACCGCCGGTACGGCGTCCGCTCCGATGCACCGGGCAGGCGAGGACATCATCAACAGGCCCACCACCCGCAAGGGCGTGTCGACCCCGGCGACCGCCGCCGTCGTCCCCCCGCACGACGCCCCCGCGAGGAACACCCTCTTCGCGCCGACACGCCGCAGTTCCGCCAGTCCGGCGCGGGCATCGCGGTCCACGTTCTCGTTGACGGCCGTTCTCTGGGACGCACCGTGATTGCGGTACTCGGGGATCACCACGTGGTAGCCGCGCTTCGCCAACTGCCGCCCGATGTCGACGAACGAGCAGATGCTGTAACCCTGCTCGTGATCGAGCAGAACGCCGTCGGGGCCCTCCCCCAGGGCCAGCGCCGACAGACGCACCCCGTCACCGGTCGTCAGTGTGGTGGCCTTACTCCTCAGGTCCTCGGGCACACACGTGTTGACGAGATACCCACGATCCGTGCGCACCGTGCGATCGGGAGAGCTCGGCTCGTACGGGACCGGCTCATGATCCGGCGGTGGCGCGGGAACACCGCTCCGCGCCCCGGAGGGCGTCGGCGCGGTGGACGTCACAGCGCCGGCTTCTCCGTCACGCCCGGCCCCGTCGGCCGGGCTCGTACAGCCCGACACCAGGACCAGACACACCAGGGCGGCGGTGGCAACAGCTCTGACTCTCCGCATGATCTTCCTCAGTCTCACATCCGACGGCGACGTGTCCCGCGCACGCCGGACACGCACGTCCGCACACCGGGGCGGAACATCCCCCACGCCCTGACAGACGTACGGACCCGCCCGAGGTTGCAGGCCGCGATGATCAATGTCGCGGAAGCGGGAGACGGCCGGGCCACGCCGCAACCGTGCGCCCGCACCACGTGGTGGACTGCAACCTGTCGGCGCCCCACACGTCCTTCTCGGTAGAGGACCTCTCTGGAAGTCCTGAACCATTCGATTCACGCAACAGGTTGACGCATATGCCAGAAATATCCCGCGGGGAGACCCTCCGTGGCAGCATCCCGGCGTTCCCACGGCGCCCCGGGCCGGATGACGGCCGGCACACGCGGCGTCAGGACGTCAGCACGGTGCGCGCCGGGAAACGCCGCTGATGACGGCCGTTTCCGCCGGTGAAGGTGGTCTCCCGCTCGGCCGATGGCGATGGCTGCTGGCCCGCCTCTTCCATGACCGGAACACATCGGGCCTCAAGGGCCGACCGTCCGGCGCGGCCTCGGAAGGAATCGACGCGCTGTACCGCCACCGCAGACTCGACCTCGTGCGCCTGGCCGTCCTGCTGGTCGACGACATCCCCACAGCCGAGGATGTCGTCCAGGAAGCCTTCGCGGCCCTTTACCGACGTCACAACAGCACGCTCGACAGCATCGCCGACCCCGAAGCCTACGTACGGCGCAGCGTGGTCAACACCGCCAGGGACGTGTTGCGCAGGAGGCGCACCGTGCGCGCCTACATCCCTCCGCGCATCCTCCCGGCACCGCCACCGGAGGACGAGATCCTCCTCAAGGAGGAACACCAGGAAGTGCTGCGAGCACTGAGACTGCTCACCGTGCGCCAACGGGAGGTCCTCGTCCTCAGGTACTGGTCGGACCTGTCCGAAGCGGACATCGCGGCAGCCTTGGACCTGTCCCGGGGCGCGGTGAAGTCCACAGCGAGCCGGGCACTCAAGGCTCTGGCCAAGAGACTGAAGGAGACGTCATGACAGCCGTCGAGGACCGCCTTCGCGCCGCACTGCACGCTCGCGCCGACCAGGTCACCGCGCTCCACCAGGCCCACCCGCCGTCGACCCGCGTACGGGCCGCCGTCCGCCCCGGAGTGCGCACGGCCGCGGTGGTCCTTCTGGCCGCGGCGGTGACAGCGGTCCTGCTCGTGCTGCCGGCGCTCCTCTCCCGGGGCGGGCCACCGGTCCCCGCCGACACCCCCGCACCCGCACGTCCGAGCAGCAGCACGCCACCTCCACCCGCCCCTTCCTCGCCGGACGAGACACCGGGACCCATCGCACCGCGGGGTCCCTGAACCGGGTCTTCTCCACGAAGCGGATGACGGGAACGGCGGGACCGAGGCCGCGGCGGGTCTGCTTCCCGCCCCTCTCGCCTGCAATCCGCCGAAGGAGTGACCCGCCCTGATCGAACGAGTTTGGGGCTCGTTCACCGCGGCCCGTACGCCCAATCCGCCCTATTGGAACTGTCGTTCAGTAAATGCCCGCGATCGGGCCGTGACGGGACCGGATCCGGCGCGTTTTTAGAGCACCAGTGCCATCTCGCCGCCCCGTTGGAGGACACCATGCATACCGCTTCCGCTGCTGCGCACCGGCCTCCCGGAATCGAACGACAGCTCCGTGCCATCAGGTACTCCGTCGACGGCGTCATCGGCTCGGTACGACCGGAGACGGGATGGGCAGCATGAGCGAGGAGCCCACCGATGCGTCGGCCGAGGTGCCGGGGCCGCGCACCGCCCCGCTCCCGCCCGCGTCCAAGCCCGCCGGACCGGTGAACGAACCGGGTGTCCCCTTCGAAGCCGATCCTGGGGCCGCTGCTGGTCCTGGTGCCGCTGCTGGCCCTGGGGCCGCTGCCGATCCTGGTGCCGCGGCTGATCCTGGGGCCGCTGCTGATCCTGGGGCCGCTACGGAGACGGCCGTTCCCGGGCCGGAGATGCGGTACGTGGATCTGACCGGCAGCCGTGAAGCGGCCGGCCGCTCGATCCGGATGCGCGACATGGCCAAGCGATTACCGCAGTTGGTGCGCCGGTCGCTGGCTCTGGCCTGGCGGGTCGACCGGCGGGCAACCGTCGGTCTCCTGCTGTGCCAGGTGGTCGCCGGCGTGATGCAGGCCCTGGGCCTGGTCGCCATCAGCGGCACCCTGACCGCGCTGCTGAACAGCGGAGACGTCTACCACCGGCTCCTGCAGGCGTGGCCGTCCGTGGCCCTGCTCGCCGCGGCGTCCGGGGTGCGCGCGCTCCTGGGGATCACCGTCAGCTGGCTGTCCTCCCGGCTGGGGCCGCTGATGTCACGCGAGGCCGAGCAGATGCTCCTGACGGGCTGCGCCGAGGTGGAGCTGTGCGCCTACGACGAGCCCGACTTCAACCGCGACCGCGAGGCCGCCGACCGGGGCGCGCAGGTCACCGGAGACCTGATCGACGAAGGACAGGACCTGATCGCCTCCGCGGCCTCCTTCCTCGCCGGGGCCATCGTGCTGGCCGGAGTGAGCTGGGTGCTCCTTCCACTCCTGGTGGCGGCCAGCCTGCCCCAGGCGCTGGCCCAGGTCAGCGCCGCCCGGGTGCGCTACCTGGCGAACCTGCGCAGCAACGGCGACAACCGGATGCTCTCGGTTCTGCGCTGGCACATCTACACCAAGGACGCCGCCGACCAGATCCGCGCCGGCACCATGGCCGCCTTCCTGTCCGGCCGGTACCGGCAGACGGTCGCCCGGATCAACCGCGAGGACCGGGCCGCGGCCGACACGGGCGCGCGCATGTCCCTGGTCGGCGCGGTGTGCGGAGGCATCGGCTCCATGATCGTGTGGGCGGCGGTCGTGTGGCTGCTGGCCACCGGTCGCATCAGCGTCGGACACGCCGGGACAGCCGTCTTCGCCCTGCAGACGGCAGGGCAGTCGGTCCGCGGACTGGTGGCCGTCGGGGCGCGCGCCGTACGCACCGGGCTGTACATGGACGACTGGACCGGATTCCTGGACAAGGCCGGCGGGTTCCGCATGCGCCGGGGCCCCTACCGGCCCGAACCGCCGCAGAGGATCGAGATCACGTCGGTCTCCCATCGCTACTCCGGCAAGGACCGGGACGCGCTGTCCGACGTGACGCTCACCCTTCGCCGGGGCGAAGTCACCGCCCTGGTCGGCTTCAACGGCTCCGGGAAGTCGACGCTGTCGAAGCTGGTCAGCGGCCTGTACCTGCCCACGGCCGGACAGGTGCTGTGGGACGGCACGCCCACCGGCGAGGCAGACCCACAGGCGCTGTGGCAGCACGTCGCACTCGTACCGCAGGATTACGCGCACTGGCCCTTGACGGTGCGCGAGAACATCACCCTCGGACAGCCCTCGCCGCGCGGGGACGCGGCCGTGCGGGAGGCGTGCGAGGCCGCCGGCGCCGACGAGGTCGTCGACCGGCTCGGCGCCGGCCTGGACACCCTCCTCGCCCGGGAATGGCTCAACGGGGAGGAACTCAGCGGCGGCCAGTGGCAGCGCGTCGCTCTCGGGCGGGCGTTCTTCCGCGAGGCGGGGCTGCTGGTCCTGGACGAACCGACCGCGAACCTGGACCCCCGTGCGGAGTACCGCATCTTCCAGCGGCTGAGGGGCCTGGCACAGGACCGAGTGGTCCTGCTGGTCACCCACCGCATCACCAACGTCGCGGTGGCGGACCGGATCGTGGTCCTCGACGAAGGCAGGATCGTACAGGAAGGCACCTACCAGGAGCTCGCCGGACAAGAGGGCCTCTTCCAGCAGTTGCTGTCCTACCAGGTCACCTCCGAAACAGCCCGGAGCGACGGGAAGCAGCACGGGACACACTCGTGATCCGTTCCGGTGGCCGCCGCTCCACGGCGGGGCAGTGTGCTGGTCCCGCATGCCGGGGAACCGCTCCGGGCCCGCTCCCCGAGGACGAGCCGCGCGGGGTAGTCGCCCGGGAGCAGTCTCCGGTGGCCGGGCCCCCTTTTGCGGATCGTGGCGTTCTCCGCCGGTGGTCAGGAGGTGTACGGCTCCCGGTAGCGGGGGGCCGTACGGTGCCACTCCACCGCTCCGCCCAGGAAGGCCGCCACGGCGCGTACGTTCTCCCACACCTGGAAGCGGCCGGAGTCGGAGAGTTCGAGTGTGTCCAGGTGATCCATGAGCGGGCCTTGCAGGGACAGGTACTCGCGTGCGTAGGCGTTCAGTTGGGTGTTGGCGGCGTCCGCCGCCTGTTCGAGGGAGACCTTCTCCTCCGTGCTGTGGGCGGCGACGGTGTTGTAGTGCGCGGCATCGCCTCCGTCGATCTCTTTCGGAAGGCTGTTCAAGTCGTTGATCAGGAACATCATTTTGGCGGCCACGGTACGCATCTGCGGATAGGGACCGCCGTCGAGGACCTGGGCGGGTACCTCGTGTTTGATCGCGCGTTCCACCACGTCGTAGAACGCGAAGGCGGACACGGTCTCGAAGCGTCTCCGCCGCGTTTCCGCCGCGGTGGGGGTGGTCGGTGTGCCCCGGCGCATTTCCAGACTGCCCCGTTCCCGCAGAGGGCTCGCGAGGTTCTGGTCCAGTCGTCGGCGCCATGCCGTGGACATGGGCGGGGCGATCCGGGCCAACACATCGGCCAGCGCTTTCACCACCAGATCGTCCTCCTCCCACAGACATGCGCAGGATTTTGGCACAGTGCCGGATCTGAAGGACACAGATTTCCGGGGTGCGCCGAACAACCTTGACGTCGGGTCACCAAGCTCGAATTGCCTGCTCAAGGGCAGCCGAGCTGCTCGGCTCCCTTGTTTGGTTCGCGCGGCGACCCCGGCCGGCCGTACCGCGTACCCCGGAGCGTACCTGGAGCGGCCGCTGAGCAGGTCTTGACGTTGCGTCTATGCCGTGGGACGGGTGTTCTGGTGACGGTAGTCGCTGGGTGGGAGGCCGTAGGCGGTGCGGAAGGCGCGGCTGAAGTCGGTGGAGTGGGTGAATCCCCATCGGGTGGCGATGGTGCGGATGGGGATGGTGCGAAGTGAGGGGTCGGTGAGGTTTTGGCGGGCGCGCTCCAGGCGCTGGCGCCGGATCCAGGAGGTGACCGTGGCGTCCTCTTGCCGGAAGAGGCGATGCAGGTAGCTGAGGGAGATGTGGTGTGCGGCGGCTATCGAACGCGGGGTGAGAGCGGGGTCGTGCAGGTGCTGCTGGATGAATGCTTGGATGCGCAAGGTGAGAGTTCGCCGGTGGGCCTCCGGCGCCAGTGAGGTGTCGGCGCCGAAGGTGTGGGAGAACAGGGCGGCGGTCAGATCGATCGCCACCGTTCCCAGCCGGGGTCCGTCGTCAGGGGTGTACTGGCCGGTGTCACGGGTCAGTTGGATGAGGAACTGGGCCAGCAGGGCGCCTATGCCGTCCTGTGCAGACATGTGCCGTCCGATCACCTGGTCGGCCCGGCTCCTCGGCAGGGGCAACTGTGTCTTGGGGAATTCGACTCCGATGATCCTGGTCCAGCCCTGGCCGGTCCGTGTCTCGGACGGCCGCGACGAGTCGTTCGAGTGGAACTCGTAGGCGTCACAGATCGTCTCCTGCCTGCCCAGGCTGTGTTTCCCGCTGCCTTTCAGGACGAGAGTGAGCTGATAGACCTCGGGGTCGGACTGCCGGATCAGCTTCGGCGTCCGCCGGAGGAGCAGTGGCTCGAATTCACCTGGCCACACCGACACAGCACCGAGTCCGATCAGACGCTGGTGCGCCCGGAAATCCGGCGCATGGCCGCTGCTCAGCTCCATCGGCGCGTAGGCCCGGTTCATGAGTTCCCGATAGCACTCGAACCGGTCCGCCGCCGGCACGTCCTCACTGCGGAACACCGTCTCGACCAGCATCTCCCCCACCCTCTTTCATCGAGTCAGGACCGGCTGCCATCCGTTTCCCCGCCTCCTCGGGCGACGGACCGGTCGACCGGCAGCCGAACAAGTCAGGACGGCCGGTCCCAGCAGGCCGGACACTATCGGCGTAGGGTCCGACTGCCACAGGGGACAGCCCCCGGTTTCCGGCCACATCACGGACAGTCAGCAGCAGTCCGCTCAGTGCCGGGGGAGTTCGTGACAGTCGGCAGCTGGGGACGGCAGCGGCTGCGGGCAGCCGCTTCGAGATGCATTGTGGGGTCGACCATGCGTGACATCGGTGGTCCGTCCGGTGCAGCTGGGCTCATGTCGCCGCGGCGCGGTGCAGCGTGAACCAGAACGTCGGAACCGCGTTCGTGCCGGGTGTCACGTCGGCCAGGTGCCACCCGGTGAACCTGGACCTGAGTTCGTCGGCGGTGACACCGGAGAACGTGTCGTCGAACGCGCCCGGACCGTACCCGAACATCAGCAGCCGTGCGCCGGGAACGGCACGCTCCGTCAGGCCGGCGGCATAGGCGTCGCGGCGGTGCGGTGGAATCCCGCAGTAGCAGCTCAGATCGAAGAACAGGTCGTACGGGCCGGGCAGACCCACTTCGTCGAGCCGGGTGGCATCCCCACACACCACCGGCACGTCCACTCCGGCCGCGGCCGCCTTCTCCCTGGCCTGGCGGACCGCGCGGTCGACCAGGTCGACGGCCGCCACCCGCCAGCCCTTCCGGGCGAGGTACACCGCGTTGGTCCCGGTGCCGCAGCCGAGTTCGAGCGCCTGGCCCGGCATCAGCGCACCGGACCCCTCCACCAGGGCCACCAGTTCGGGCGGCGTGACGCCGCTGTCCCACGGCGGCTTGCCGTCCCGGTAGTAGTCCTCCAACGCACGGCGCACAGCTGCCTCTTGGTCGAGCTCCGCAACGGTCCGAGTCTCACTCATCGTCACGCCTCCAAGAAATTAGAGTTCATCTCTAGTGACTAACTCTAGAGATAGACTCCGGGCATGGATGCGGTCAAGGGTTCCGACGGACAGAACGCCAAGCGCCTCGACAAGCGTGCCGAGCGCTCGCGGCGCACCCGCGAGAAAATCATCGCCGCGGCCCGCGACTTGTTCGTTTCGCAGGGCTACGGGGCGACGAGCCTTCAGGAGGTGGCAGACCACGCAGGCGTGGCCGTGCAGACCGTCTACTTCGTGTTCCGCAACAAGCGCGCGCTGTTCAAGGACGTCGTCGACACGTCCATCGCGGGCGACGCGGAACCGGTCGCCACAATGGACCGGGACTGGTTCCGCGCCGCGTGCGCGGAGCCCACCGCGGCCGGGCAACTCCGTTCCCACGTGCGGGGCGTGCGCGACATCCTCGGCCGCGTCGCACCGATCATGCCGCTGATCACGGCAGCCGCGGCCACGGATCCCCAGATCGCCGCGCAGTGGCCCGCCGGCCCCGACCCGCGCTACACCGTCCACCACGCCGCAGCGCAGGCACTGATCTCCAAACCCGATGCCCGCCGCGACATCGACACCGCTCGCGCCGCCGACCTGCTGTACGGACTTCTCAGCCCGGAGCTGTACCTCGTCTTCGTCCGCGACCGTGGCTGGTCCCCCGACGCCTGGGAGGAGTGGGCGCACGCAGCGCTGACAGCCTGCCTTTGCGCCGATCACGAGTAGCCATCCGCGCGTGCGACGGGAACCTGTGCGCAACCCCCTGTCGACCCAGAAGCTGTTGAGACATGAGAAGCGTTGGCCCGATCTTCGGGTTTCGGGGCGAGGTCGGGTTCCCAGTGGAGATCAGGCGCAGGGCAGTGGCCCCGGTGGCGGCGCTGAACGTGACAGGATCGACCGAGGTCAGCGCATCCTCGACAAGCACCCTCCGGCTCCAGAAACGCCCACCGACCGAGCTCGCGCACAAACCCCTGAAAGAGCCGGACGGGCCATTTCCGGTACAGCTTTCCCCGAATCCTTCGGTGAGTCAGCGTTCTGCTGACGCACAATCGCCACCGATGGGAAGCCGGCGCCATGACGAGGGGCTGCGCGACTCATCGCCATAGCGTATTCAGGGGCCCTCCGAACTTAGTTCGGAG
>NZ_JBHZDA010000042.1:42032-57845 GCF_042755665.1 Streptomyces sp. NPDC059142 | reverse complement strand
CCTCGTACCCGTACCGGCCGTCGGGGGCCGGCGGGTCGTCACCCGGTCGTGTCGTCGTCCGCCGCGGTGTTCCCGGTCTCCGCCGCCAGGGTCCTGGCCCGCCTGGTGATCACCACGGCGGCGGCCGTCGCGCTGACGGCGAAGGCGACGGGGACCATCCAGTGCCGGTCGAACACATGGCAGGTGGCGTGGTCGAGGGAGTAGCGGCCCGCGCCCGCCAGCCCGAGGGAGGCTGCCGTCCAGCCGAGGAAGCCCGGGTACTCGAAGCCGCCCGACTGGGCGAAGAACCCGCTGGGCGCGTGCACCGCCGCCGCGCCCGCCATACCGCCGGCCGCCGCCGCGCCGGCCGCGGGGACGGCGAGGCCGAGCGCCAGCAGGACGCCGCCGCCCGTCTCGGCGATCCCGGAGGCGAGGGCGCTCTCCCGGCCGGGACGGAAGCCCATGGCCTCCATCCCCTGGGCGGTGCCGTCGAGTCCGGCGCCGCCGAACCAGCCGAACAGTTTCTGCGTACCGTGTGCGGCGAGCACCGCGCCGGTGCCCAGTCGCAGGGCGAGAAGGCCGAGGTCGCGTCGGACGGAACAGGTCATGGCGGGGCTCCGGGGGTGTCGGGGGCACGGGTGGTCCGGGGCGTACGTCTCCACTCTCGGCCGCGCGGCGCGGAAGGGGGATCCGTTGCTGGGCCGTACGGGTCCCCACGCGCGTGTGCGCCGCCCCCGGGCCGACCCGTGCCGTACGGGACGGGCCCGCCGCCGTGCTATCCGCCGCAGCGCAGCGCGCGGAGGTCGACGGAGTCCGCCATGGCCTTCATCCCGGCGTCGTTCGGGTGCAGATGGTCGCCGCTGTCGTACGCGGGGAGCATCCGGGTGGGGGCGGCCGGGTCCTTGGTCGCGGCGTCGAAGTCGACGACGGCGTCGAACGCGCCGCTCTCCCGTACGAAGGCGTTGACCTCCTGGCGGATCGCCTCGCCGTTCGCGTTCCACTCGCCCCAGCCCTGGTACGGCAGGACGGTCGCCCCGACGGCGCAGGCTCCGGCGGCGTGGGTCCGTTCGATGATCTTCCGGTAGCCGTCGATCACCTCAGCGGCCGTGGGCGCCGGGGTGGCCTTGATGTCGTTGACGCCTTCGAGCAGGACCACCGTCCGCAGCCCGCGCTGGGACAGGACGTCGCGGTCCAGCCGCTTCACGGCGCTCTCCCCCGCGCCGTCGGAGAGGAGCTTGTTGGCGGAGATCCCCTCGTTGGCGACGCCCTTGACCGGGGTGCGCCGGTCGTCGCCGAGCCGTCGCGCGAGGAAGTCGGGCCAGCGGCGGTTGGTGTCGGCGGTGGAGCCGGCGCCGTCGGTGATCGAGTCGCCCAGGGTGACGACGGCCCCGGTGCCGCGCGGCGCGTCGGCCACCACGGCGTCCAGGTAGTAACGGAAGCTCGTGCGCTGGGTGTACGCCGTGGCGTCGTCCTCGGCGGCATGGTCGCCGGCGGGCGCGATGTACGAGGTCTGGTGTCCCATCCGGTGACCGGTGGCGGTGCCGGACGCGTCCCGTACGTACAGGCTGACGGCGAGATCCGCGTACGGCCGTACGGTGCCCGGCAGCGGATCGCTGTAGACGGAACCGCCCGCCGGTACGGTGACGGACGCGGCGCCCCGGAAGGTCAGCGCGCGGTTGGTGCCGGGCACCACGGAGGCGCCCGAGGCCACGGTGCCCGCGTAGGCGCGGCCGAAGGTCACCGGCTGCTCGCCGAAGGCGTTGGAGAGCCGGATCCGCAGGGCGCTGCCGCCCGTGCTGGTGCGGACGACGACACGGTGGGTGCGATCGGGGACGGCGGTGTCCAGCCGGTCGGCGCTGGCCGCCCAGGTGACCACCTGGGCGGTGCGCGCGGCGGGGGCGGCGGAGGCCGCGTGGGGGACGGTGGCGGCGCCGAGGGCGAAGGCCATGACGACGGCGACGCGCCGGGCGCGGCGGGGTAACTCCACACTTCTCATCGCGGGTTGATGCCTCTCGTAGCGACAGTCGTGCCCATGACATGAGACAAGGCCGCCTCCGGGTGCGGCCTCACTTGATGACACGGGTACGGAGCGCTTCCGGTTCGACGCGCCCCGGCGGGGACGGAGCGGTCCTGCCGTACGCGTACGGCGTGTGCCGTGCTCGCGCGCGGCACCCGCCGTACCGGCAGGACGGGTCAGCTACGGGGCGGGCGCTCCCCGCCCGCCGGCGGTTCCTGCGTGCCGAGCTGTTCGTCGATCTTCTTCTGGGCGGTGTCGACCTGGCTCCGGTACTTGTCGCCCGTCTTCCGGTCGAACGCGTCACCGGCCTTCTCGACCCCCTGGTGGGCGGTGCTCTCATGCCCCTTGATCAGGCTCTTCAGCTTGTCGAGCATCGACATGTGCGGCTCCTCGCTCGGTACGTGTCCCCGACCACCATCACCGCTCCCCGGCGTTCCCGCACGTCGGCGCGGTCCATGGCGGGGACGCGCGGCACCGGCTCAGCGCGCCGGGCCCGGGGCCCCCGCCTCCACCGCCTCGCCCTCGGTGTCCACGTGCGGCAGGATCCGGTCCAGCCGGCGGGGTGTCCACCAGGCGGCCGGGCCCAGCAGGGTCATCACCGCGGGGACCAGGAGCAGCCGGACGATGGTGGCGTCGATCAGGACGCTGACGGCGAGCCCCAGGCCCAGCATCTTGACCACGATGTTGTCGCTCAGGATGAACGCGGCGAAGACGCTGACCATGATGAGCGCCGCGCAGGTGATCACCCGGGCCGTGATCTCCAGCCCGTGGGCGACGCTGTCCCCGCTGCGGTGGGTACGGCGCCAGGACTCGTGGACCCGGGAGAGCAGGAAGACCTCGTAGTCCATGCTCAGTCCGAAGACGATCGCGAACATCATCATCGGTACATAGCTCTCGATGGGCACGGTCCCGTTGACGCCCAGCGCGGGCCCGCCCCAGCCCCATTGGAAGACGGCGACGACGACCCCGTACGACGCGGCGATCGAGAGGAGGTTGAGCACGGCGGCCTTGAGCGCGACCAGGAGCCCCCGGAACACGATGAGGATGATCAGGAAGGCGAGGCCGACCACCACCCCGATGATGAGCGGCAGCCGGGCCGAGATGAGGTCGAGGAAGTCCTCCTGGGCTGCGGTCGTGCCGGTCACATAGGTCGTGGCGTCGGTGCCCGCCGCGCCGTGCGGCAGGACGTCGTCCTTGAGATGACGGAAGAGCGTGGCGGTCCCCGCGGACTGCGGGGAGGTGCGGGAGAGCGCCGTGGCGGTCAGGACGTCGCCGTCGCCCGCCGGGGTGAGCGGGCTGACGCTCGCCGCGCCGGGGACGTCGGTGAGCGCCTCGGTCAGGTGGGACGCGAGCGTGGAGCGGTCGGACGCGGGGACCTTGCTCTGGTCGACGACGAGGGTGAGCGGGCCGTTGGCGCCGGGGCCGAAGCCCTCGGAGATCAGGTCGTAGGCGCGCCGGTCCGTGAAGCTGGTGGGGTCGGCCCCGTCGTCGATATGGCCGAGGCGGATGGAGAACACGGGGATGGCGAGGACGCCGACGACCACCAGCCCGGCGAGCAGGAACCACCACGGGTGGTGCTCGACGCGCCGGGCGTAGCGGTGCCAGCTCCCGGTCGCGCCGGTGTGCGCCCGGGTGCTGCCGCCGCCCTTCCGTTCGGCGCGTACGAGGGCCGGATCGGCGACGCCCTCCGCGACCGGGCGGCGCACCCGGTAGCGGTCGATCCGGCGTCCCGCGAGCCCGAGCAGGGCCGGTACGAGGGTGAGCGCGCCGATGACGGCGGTGACGACGGTGACGGCCGCGGCGGCGCCGAGTTTGCCGATGAAGCTGATCCGGGAGACGTACAGCCCGGCGAGGGCGACGATCACCGTGCAGCCGGAGACCAGGACGGCCCGCCCGCTGGTGGCGGCGGCGCGGCCCGCCGCCGCCACCGGGTCCACGCCGTCCATGGCCTGCTGGCGGTGGCGGGTGATCAGGAAGAGCGCGTAGTCGATGCCGACGCCGAGGCCGATCATCGTGGCCAGGGTGGGCGAGACGCTCGCGAAGGTGAAGGCGGCGGCGATCAGGCTCAGACAGGCCAGCCCGACGATGACCGCGATCAGCGCGGTGAGCAGCGGGATCCCGGCGGCGATGACGCTGCCGAAACCGATCAGCAGGACGATCACCGCCACCGCGAACCCGATGGCCTCGCTCGTCAGGTCCCCGGCCTTCGGGCGGGCGAGTTCGCCGAGCGGTCCGCCGTACTCGACCTCGACGCCGGCGGCGCGCAGCGGCTGTACGGCCCGGTCGACGCCGTCGAGGTAGGAGTGGGGGAAGGTGGTCGGGCTGGCGCTGAAACGGACGCTGATGTAGCCCGTCCGGCCGTCGGAGGTGAGGGCTCCGGTGGGCGGGGCGGAGGGGGAGGCGGGCAGCGGGCTCGCCGCGGACAGGACGTGCGGGAGCTTCTGGAGGGAGGCGACGGCCTGGTCGATCTGGCTCTGTACGGCGGTGAGGGACTGCCGTCCGTCGTGCAGGACGACCTGGGCGCCGGTGCCGGAGGCAGCGGGCGCGTGCTCGGCGAGCACCCGGGCGCCGGTGTCCGACTGGGTTCCGGGGAGGGCGAAGTCGTCGGAGTAGGTGCCCCCGAAGGAGTTCTGCAACCCGTGCAGCGCGCCGAGGGCGACCAGCCAGGCGACGATCACCACGACGAAGTGGCGGGCGCACCACGTGCCGAGGCGCTGGAGGAGGCCGGGCCGCGCCCGGTCCGGCACCGCTTTCCCGTCCGTACCGCTGCCTGCGGTCATGCGTACCCCCAGAGGGTGCGAGCATCGTCCATCCATGACCTGTGTGGGGTCATCTGGGTCCATATGACCAGAAGGGCGACGGTGACGCTCTGGGGGACGCGGCGGGGTTCAGGCCAGTCGGGCCGTCAGCCGGTGGGTGCCCGCGGGAGCGCTGTGGAGGGCGCCGAGCGGGTCGGGGGTGGCGTCCCCGGTGGGGGCGGCGCCCACCAGCAGGACCTTCCAGGGGCGGGTGCTCCCCGTCTCCACGGTGATCTCGTCTCCGTCGCGCCGGGTGGTGAAGGCCGCGGCGGGTCCGGAGCCGTCGGGCGCGGGGACGGTCGTGACGACCTCCGCGCCGTCCGCCGGCGTGTGCACCCGCAGGGTCACACCGTCCGCCCAGTCGTACTCGGGGCCCTCTTCGACCGCGCCGAGCGGGAGCACGGAGCCCGGCCTGGCCAGCAGCGGCAGGGTGTCGAAGCCGTGGGTCTCGCTCCGCCAGCCGGGGCCGGTGACCTGGGCGCCGGTGAGGATGTTGGTCCAGACGCCGTCGGGGACGTAGTACTCGACCGAACCGTCCTCGGTGAAGACCGGCGCGACCAGCAGGTCGTCGCCGAGCAGGTACTGCCGGTCGAGGGGGCGGCAGGCCGGGTCGTCGGGGAACTCCAGCACCATGGCGCGCATCACGGGGGTGCCGCTGTCCCTGGCCTGGGTGGCGGCGCGGTAGAGGTACGGCATCAGCCGGTGCTTGAGCCGGGTGAAGTCGCGGGTGACGGCGACGGCCTCGTCCCCGTAGTCCCACGGCACCCGGTAGGACTTGGAGCCGTGCAGCCTGCTGTGCGAGGAGAGCAGGCCGAACTGGACCCAGCGCTTGAAGAGCGCGGGGGTCGGGGTGCCCTCGAACCCACCGATGTCATGGCTCCAGAACCCGAACCCGGACAGGCCCAGGGAGAGTCCGCCGCGCAGCGACTCGGCCATGGCCTCGAACGTGGACTCGCAGTCGCCGCCCCAGTGCACGGGCAGCCGCTGGCCTCCGGTGGTGGCGGAGCGGGCGAAGACGACGGCCTCGCCCTCGCCGCGCTCCTGACGCAGCAGTTCGAAGACGGTCTCGTTGTAGATCTGCGTGTAGTAGTTGTGCATCCGCTCGGGGTCGGAGCCGTCGTACCAGGCGACGTCGACGGGGACGCGCTCGCCGAAGTCCGTCTTGAAGCAGTCGACGCCCTGGTCGAGCAGGACGCGCAGCTTGTCGGCGTACCAGGCGCGGGCGGCCGGGTTGGTGAAGTCGACGAGGGCCATCCCGGGCTGCCAGCGGTCCCACTGCCAGACGTCTCCGTCGGGCTTCCTCAGCAGATAGCCCTCGGCCATCCCCTCGGCGAAGAGGTGGGACTTCTGGGCGATGTACGGGTTGATCCAGGCGCAGACGCGCAGCCCGCGCTCGCGCAGCCGGGCGAGCATGCCCTCCGGGTCGGGGAAGACGTCGGGGTCCCAGACGAAGTCGCTCCACTGGTACTCGCGCATCCAGAAGCAGTCGAAGTGGAAGACGCTCAGGGGGATCTCGGCGTCGGCCATGCCCTGGACGAAGCGGTTGACGGTGGCCTCGTCGTACGAGGTGGTGAAGGAGGTCGAGAGCCACAGGCCGAAGGACCAGGCCGGGGGCAGCGCGGGACGGCCGGTGAGCGCGGTGTACCGGGCCAGGATCTCCCGGGGTCCCGGGCCGTGGACGACATGGAACTCCAGGCTCTGGTCCTCGACGCTGAACTGGACGCGCCCGACGGCCTCGGAGCCCACCTCGTAGGAGACCTGGCCCGGGTGGTTGACGAAGACGCCGTAGCCCCGGCTGGTGAGGTGGAACGGGATGTTCTTGTACGCCTGTTCGCTGCTGGTGCCGCCGTCCGCCTGCCAGATGTCCACGGTCTGCCCGTTCTTGACGAACGGGGTGAAGCGTTCGCCGAGCCCGTACACGCTCTCCCCGACGGCGAGCGAGTGCTGCGCGAGCATGAAGTGCCGGCCGTCGGCGTCGGTCGCGAAGCCGGCTCCCCGGCCGCCGATCGAGGTCAGGGTCTGTCCGCCCGCGGTGAAGTCGAGTTGCCAGGGCGCGTCGGTGTCGGTCCTCAAGGTGAGTTCACCGGAGGTGAGTTCGATCGTGGAGCCCTCCCTGACCACCTTGCCGGCGCCGGTCCCGGAGCCGGTGGTGAGCGCGAACTCCGGCGTCCTCGGGGCGCGTCCGCCGTGGTGGGTGAGGCGGACGCCGATCACGCCCTCGGCGGGCGACCAGCACTCGACGGTCACCAGGGGGGCGTTGAGGGTGTCGCCGCGGTGGGTGACCCGCCCCACCGGGGCGTAGAGGGTGACCCGGTCGTCGGCGACCTCGGCGTCGGCGACGGAGACCGCGTACCGGGCGGTGACGCCGGGGCGCATCTGCCAGTACCCGTCGGTGAACTTCATCGGTGCTCCTGCTCTGTGGAAGGGGCTGGTTCGGGGCGGTGGTCCATGGGTCGGCGTACCCCGTCCGGCGGGGCCGAGGCCGTCATTTGACGGACCCGCCGGTGATGCCGGCGGCCACGTACTTCTGGGCCACGACCAGCAGGACCGCGGCGGGGACCGCGGAGACGACGGCGGTCGCCATGACCGCGCCCCAGTCGCTGACATGGGCGCCGATGTACTCGTACATGGCGAGGGTGATCGGTTTGACGTCGTCCGTGGTGTTGAGGGTGAGCGCGAACATGAAGTCGGACCAGGCGAAGAGGAAGGTGAACAGCCCTGCCGTGATCAGGGCGTTGCGGCTCATCGGCAGCACGATCCGGACGAAGGCGGTGAACCGGCCCGCGCCGTCGACCAGCGCGGCCTCCACGACCTCGCGCGGGATCGACACCATGAAGGCGCGCAGCAGCACGATGGCGAACGGCAGTCCGAGCGAGGCGTCGGCGAGGATCAGTCCCAACGAGGAGTTGACCAGGCGCAGTTCGACGTAGGCGCTGTAGAGGGCGTTGGCGATGACGATGCCCGGGACCATCTGGGTGATCAGGGTGGCGAACACGATCGTACGGCCGCCGCGCACCCCGAGCTGGGCGAGGCCGTACGCGGCGGGCGCGGCCAGCGCCAGACAGACCACGACGGCGCCGAGGGCGACGACGAGGCTGGTCACCAGGGAGCCTCCCTGGCTGCTCAGGGCGCGCTGGAAGTTGTCCCAGCCGGGCGAGGTGGGCAGCCAGTGGGTCTCGGCCAGGCTCTCGCCGGGCTGGAGGGCGATGTTGACCATCCAGTAGAGCGGGAAGAGCAGCACGGCGAGGACGAGAAGGGCGAGGACGGTGGAGGCGGCGCCGCGCGGGCGGCCGGCGGTGGAGGCGGTGGTGGTGGACACGGCGGTCACTTCCCCTGGCCGAAGTCGGAGCGGTTGGCGCGCAGATAGAGCACGGCGAAGACCGCGCTGACCAGGATGAGTACGTTGCCGACCACCGCGCCCTGTCCGAAGTTGAGCTGCTGGAAGGAGAGTTGGTAGGTGACGGTGCCCAGGGTCTGGGTGGAGTCGGCGGGGCCGCCCCCGGTGAGGGCGAGGATCAGGTCGAGGATCTTCACCGTGGACATGAAGCCGAGGATGAGGACCACGGTGACGACCGGGCGCAGCAGCGGCAGGGTGAGGCTGCGGAAGGTGCGCCAGCGCCCGGCGCCGTCGAGCGAGGCGGCCTCGTACAGGTCGCGGGGTATCTCCTGGAGCCCGCCGTAGAGGATCACCATGTTGAACGGGATGCCGATCCAGATGTTGACGAGGACCGCGGAGAGCAGGGCCACGTTCGGGCTGCTGAGCCAGGGCACGGCGGACGAGGTCAGATGCAGGTCCATCAGCAGGGTGTTGAGGACGCCGGTGTCCTGGTCGAGGAGTTTGCGCCAGACGACGGCCGAGACGACCATCGGGACGAGCCAGGGCAGCAGCAGGACCGCGCGGACGAAGCCGGAGAGCCGGAAGCGGCGGGAGAAGAACACGGCGAGCGCGAGACCGATGACGAACTGTCCGAGCAGCGAGCCCGCGGTGAAGAGCAGGGTGTGCCGGAGGGAGCTGGTGAAGAGCGGGTTGTCGAGGACGCCGCGCCAGTTGTCGAGCCCGTTGAAGGGGGCCTCGCCGGTGAAGTAGGTGCGCGGGGTGAAGCGCTGGAAGCTCATGACGACGTTGCGCACGAGCGGATAGCCGAAGAAGGCCAGCATGTAAAGGAGGGCGGGGGCGACGAAGAGCAGGCGCAGGATCGCGGCGCGGCGTCCGGGCCGGGCGGGCGCGCCGGTGGCGTCCGCGGGGGCGGGGGCGGTGTCCCCGGAGGGTCTTCCGGCGGGCGCGGGGGCGCCGGCGGTGGTGGTGGTCATGGCGGGTCTCCTCACGTCACTCGCCGGCCGTGGCCCGTGACTGGGCCTGCTTCAGGGCGGCTTCGGGTGTGGCGCGGCCGGTCAGTACGGACTGGAAGGCGCCGGCGAGGGCGTCGGAGACGACCGGCCAGCGGGCGCCGACCCGGTCGGTGCGGGAGCGGGCCGTGGCGACCTGATCGGCGAAGGCGCCCAGCTTCGGGTTCTGGGCCTTGTACACGGCGGCGGCGGACGCCCGGGTGGGGACGTTGTAGACGGACTCGCCCCAGGAGACCTGGTTGCGCTGTTCGTTGAGGCAGTCGATGATCCGCGCCGCGGTCCGCTGGCGCCCGGTGTCGCCGGTGCGGGGCAGGGCCATGACCGTACCGCCGATCGGGGGTACCGGCGGGCGGCCCGCCTCGGGGACGGGGATCGCCGCGACGGCCCAGTCGAGGTCCTTGTGCTCGCCGAGCACCGGGACCTGCCAGGGGCCGTTGATCATCATCGCGGCCCGTCCGGCGATGAACTGGTCGTTGACGTCCTGCTGGTTCCAGTTGACGACGGCGCTGGAGGCCGACCTGTCGTCGATCAGCTCCTTCCACAGGTTCAGGGCGGGGGCGCCCTTGCCGTCGTCGAGACGCGCCTCGTCACCGCCGGCCGACCAGAAGAACGGCAGGAACTGGTAGACGCCGTCCGCGTCGGGGGTGGCGCTGAAGGCCATCCCGTAGGTGCGGCCCCGGGTGAGCTTCTTGGCGGCCGTCTTCAACTCGTCCCAGGTGGTGGGCGGTTCGACGCCGGCCTCGCGCAGCAGCTCGGCGTTGTAGATCAGGGCGAGGGAGTTGACGGACCGGGCGATGCCGTACTGCTCGCCCCGGAAGCTGCCCATGGAGACGGCGCCGGGCGACATCCCGGTCACGTCCACGCCCACGTCCTTCAGCGGGAGGAGGCCGCCGGTGTCGGCGAACTGCGGGAGTTCGGAGCCGTCGAGTTCGAGGATGTCGGTCAGCGAGTGGGACGAGGCCATCCGCAGGGCCTTGGACACCACCTGGCCGGCGGGGACGCTGGTCTGTCTGACCTTGACGCCGAGCGGCTCCGCGCAGCGGTCGAAGAACTTCTGCTGCTGGTCGTGTTCGTGGGTGTCGGTGGCCGAGTTGAGGACGGTGAGGGTGCCGGGGTCGGGCAGCCGCGCGCACCCGGCGAGCGGGACGAGGGCCACGAGCGCGGTGAGGAGCACGGCCGGCGCCGGGAGGCGGCGGATCGGGTGCATGGAAAGGGGCTCCGTTCGGTCTACAACGCTGTATGGAGACGGAGATGCACGTGGGGGGACGGGGAGGCGCCGGTGGGGAGGCGGGAGGGTGCGGGGGGTCGGCGGGGACGGGCGGAAGCGTGCGGGAGAACTGGTGTCGAATCGATTCGATTCAACGCTGCGGCGATGGTAGGCGCTCGCCGAAACGGCGACAAGGGCCGAGCGGTCCCTTCGCCGCGGACGGGCGGGATCCGGCCGGGGTCAGCCGCGCGGCGCGCCGAGCGGCAGCGCGCCCGGCAGCAGGACCGGCGCGATCAGCAGATGTCCGACCGAGTCGGCGAGCAGCCGCGCGCCCGGCTCCGTGTGCTCGGCGCCGCGCGCGGTGTCCTCCCGCAGTACGGCGGCGGCGCTCACGGCGAGCCGGGTGACCTCGGTGGCCAGGGTCGGGACGGGCAGTTCGATCCGGGGCAGCCGGCTGCTCGACGGATCGCCCGGCAGCGTACCGATGACGACGACGGTGACGTCCTCGGGCACCCGCAGCCCGGCCGCCGTGACCGACGCCAGGATGTGGTGGTGCGCGGAGGGGTGCTGCACGATCAGGGCGGTCGGCGGCGCGCCGGTCCCGGGGTCGCTCCCCGGGCGCCGGGTCCCGTCGGCCGTCCGCTCCCCCAGCAGCGTACGGAGCCGGTGCGCCAGTCTGGCCGGATCGCCGACGGAGTGGACGACCCGGACGGCGGCGCCGGTGGTACGGGCGCCCCGGCGGGCGCCGGCGATCCCGCGCAGCGCGTAGCTGCGCCGCCCCCGTACCTCCGGTTCCCCGGGCGCGAGATAGACCAGCTCGCGGTGGCCCGCGGCGGCGAGTTCCCGGACGGCGAGCGCCGCGGCCTCCTCCCAGTCGAGATCGGTCCAGGGCAGGGCGTCCTCGTCGGCGGGCCGCCCGATCAGGGCCGCGGGGAAGACCAGTTCGCGGACGACGTCGATCCGTGCGTCCTCCATGTCGACGGCCATGAGGACCGCCGCGTCCGCGAGACCGCTGAGCGCGACGCGCCGCAGCCCCTCCGCCTTGTCCTGCGAGGTCGTCAGGAGGAGGTCGTGGCCGAGGGTGTTGGCCGCGTCGCTGACCTCGATGGCGAACCGGCCGTCCACGGCGTGCCGTTCACCGGCCGCGCGGGGCAGCGCGAGGGCGATCACATGGGTGCGGCTGCTGCGCAGGGTCCTGGCGCTGGCGCGGGGGTGGTAGCCGAGCGCGTCGACGGCCTCCTGGACGCGCCGGCGGGTCTCCTCGGAGATCGAGCGGGAGCCGTTGAAGACATAGCTGACGGTGCTGGGCGCGACCCCGGCCCGCTGGGCGACGTCCCTGATGGTAGCCATCTCGACCCCTTCGGTGGTGCGGGAACGACGCCGGAGGACGTGCGGCAGCCCTGGCCGTTCATCGTATCGAACGGCTCGGAGGGCGGGTCCGAGCGCCGGTCCGTCCCACCCGGGGGGGGCGGGCGCGGGCCCGGGACAGACGTGGGCCCGGGGTGGGCGCGGGGCTCAGCCGGGTGTGTCCGGCGGCGCGCACACCCGCTCCAGGTCCGTGGCGAGCGCGCGGGCGCCCCACGGTGCCTCCACGCACACCCCGCCGGGCGCCGGATCCGCCTCCGCGCGGTGGAGTACGGGAGCGGCGCCCGGATCCGCCCCGGCGGTCAGCGTCCAGCCCGCCGCCCGTACGGTGAACGCGCCGGACGCCGGGCCCGCGCGCAGCGCCGCCGCCGTCCAGACGACCAGCGCGTGCGGATCGGGCGTGGACGGCCGGGGCAGCCTCCAGAGGCGGGTGAGGTCCCCGGGGTCCGGGGTGACCACCGGCCCCGACAGGGTGTGTACGGCGGCCCAGAGCGCGTCGAGTTCCGCGCAGTGGCGCCAGCGTCCGGCCCGGTCGGCGAGTTGCCAGCCGCCGCCGGGCCAGGGCCTGGCGGTCAGCCGGGTCCCGGCCAGCAGCCGCCGTACGGCGCGGTGCCGGGCGGCCGTACCGCCGGGTCCGAGCGGCGCCACCCGCTCCGTCCAGCGGGTCGCGGGACGGCCGCACGCTCCGCACACGCCGGTCAGCCCCTCTCCGTACGGCGGGCCACCGGGGCGACGGGGCCTTCGGTGTGTCCGTACCGGCGGGGCGTCATGCCATCACGTCGCCGCTGTTGGGGCCGAGGGTCTGCCCCACGTAGAGATTGCCGCCGGGGTCGGAGGCGAGGAGCAGCACGGTCGGCGCGATCTCCTCGGGCCGTCCGAACCGGCCGAGCGGCAGCTCCGCCTGCTTGGCGCGCTTCCACTCCGGGCTGAGCCCGTCCACCAGCGGGGTCTCGACCGGCCCCGGGGCGACCGCGTTGACCAGCACGTGGTGCGGGGCGGCCTCCCGGGCCAGTGCCTTGGTGAAGCCGATGACCCCGGCCTTGGCGGCCGAGTAGTGGGTCAGCCCCTCGCCGCCCTTCTGCCCGAGCTGCGAGGCGATGTTGACGATCCGGCCGCCGCCCCGCGCGATCATGTGCGGAAGGGTGTAGCGGCAGCTCAGGAAGACGCCGCGGAGATCCACGGCGATGGTCTCGTCCCAGACGGACGGGTCCATCCCGGTCAGCGGGACCTCGGTCAGGATGCCCGCCGAGTTGACGAGGACGTCCACCCCGCCGTGGTGGCGGACCACCTCCTCGACCGTCTCCCTGACCTGGTCGGCGTCGGCGACGTCGAGGGTGTGCAGGGTGACGGCGGCCGTGGCGGGCAGCCGGTCGCGCAGGGCCGCCAGTCGCTCGGTGTCACGGTCGGCGAGGGCGAGCCCGGCCCCCTCACGGACGAACGCCTCGGCGACGGCGGCGCCGATGCCGCTGGCGGCGCCGGTGATCAGAACGGTGCGCGGGGTGGGGTCGGGGGTCGGGGCCGGGGTGGTCATGGGGTCTCCGTGAGGTGGTCGTGGGGAGGCGGGGCGGGGCGGGATGGATGGGACGGACAGGACGGACGGGACGGACGAGACGGACAGGACGGACGGAACGGACAGGACGGACGGGACGGACAGGACGGGCGGGGTCAGTCGGGGAAGCGGACCGTCAGGCCGCCGTCCACGACGAGCTGCTGCCCGGTGATGTACGAGGCCTCGGGCGCGCACAGGAAGCGGATGGCGGCGGCCACCTCCGCCGGGCGCCCCACCCGGCCGGCCGGGATGGACGAGCCCGCCGCGCGCAGCCCCTCGGGGCCGAGCGAGTTGCGCGCGTCGAGCGACTGCGGGGTCTCGATCAGCCCGGGGATCACGGAGTTGGCGCGGATGCCCCGGGGCGCCAGCTCCACGGCGAGCGAGCGCACCAGGCCCAGCACCCCGGCCTTGGCGGCGGCGTAGTGGGCGTGCTCGCCCCAGCCGTACACCCCGCCCGCGATGGACGAGACGGCGAGCAGCGCGCCCGGTCCTGTCATCCGGGCGACCGCCGAGCGGAAGGTGCGCATGACCCCGGTGAGGTCGACGCCGAGCATGCCCTGCCAGCTCTCGTCGGTGAGTTCAGCGAGCGGCGCCCGGCGCAGGATGCCGGCCGCGGCGACGGCGATGTCGAGCCGGCCGTACGTGTCCACGGCGGCCCGCGCCAGCCGCTCGGGTCCTGCCTCGCCCGCGACGTCCGCCTCGACGGCCAGACACCGGCCACCGGCCGCGCGGACCGCGTCGACGGTCTCGGCCGGGTCGTGCGGATCCGCGGTGTGGAAGCCGATCACGGTGTCGATGCCCGCTTCGGCGAAGGCGACGGCCGTCGCCCTGCCGATACCGCTGGCGCCTCCGGTGATGAGGGCCGCGCCGCGCTGTCGTTCTCCGGTCATGGTGGTGGGATCTCCTTGTCGGGCTGCCGGACGGGCCGGGCCCGGTGGGGGCGGGCCGGGCTCCGTGGGGCGGTTCGGGCTTGCTGGGGACGGGCCGGGCTTGATGGAGGTGGGCCGGGCTTCCCGGGGGCGGGTCGGTCAGACGGCCGCGGGGGCCGGGGCGGGGGCGGGGCGGCGGTCGACGTCCCGGGCGCCGAGCATCACGAGCCCGGAACCGAAGATGCCGACGGCTCCGGCGAGGAAGGCGGCGAGGGTCATCGAGGCGCCGGCCGAGAGCAGCGCGCCGAGCAGCGCGGAGCCGACGATGGCGCCGACCGGGCCCATGGTGTGGGCGACATTGGAGCCGATCCCGCGGACCTGCTCGGGGAACGACTCGCTCATGTAGAACAACATCGCCGAGTAGGGACCGGTCAGGAAGAACAGCCCGAGCGCGTAGAGGCCGATCACGGCCGCCGTCGAGGCGGGGCCGAAGAGCATGGCGGTCATGGCGGCGCCGCCGCAGCTCCAACCGATGATGATGGTCGTACGGCGGCCGATCCGGTCACCGAGCCAACCGTGGAAGACGTAGCCGAAGAAGCCGGCGAGGTTGGCGAGGACGAGGACCAGCAGCGCGCTGCCGAACGAGACGCCCTTGGCCTCGACGAGCACGGTCGTCCCGAGCACCGAAAAGATCTGGATGCCCATCCAGTTGAGCAGCCAGGCGGCCGAGAGACAGAGCGTGTGACGGCGCAGCGCGGGTGCGAAGACCTCCCGCACCCCGGGCTTGGTCGCCTTGGTCTCGATGCCGGCCGACTTCTCGACGGCGTCGGCCTCGGCGGAGCGCCCTTCGGCGCGCAGCGCGCGGGCCTTCTTCAGGCCGAGGAAGACCGGGGACTCGGGCAGGGTGCGCATCAGCAGGGCGATGATCAGCGCGGGGACGGCCGCGATCACGAAGCTGCCGCGCCAGCCGAAGGTGGGCAGGGTCAGGGCCGTCACCCCCGCTCCGACCAGGGCGCCGACCGGCCAGCCGCTCTGGACGAAGCTGAAGAGCAGTCCGCGGCGCGGGTGTTTTCCGTAGATCTCGTTGAGGTAGACGGTGTTGACGACCTCCTCGGAGTAGCCGAACCCGGAGAAGGCGCGGATGCCGACCATGGAGATCGCCCCGCCGGCCAGGGCGGTCGCGGCGGAGGTGAGGGCGGCCCCGGCCGAGGTGATCATCAGGGCCGGGCGGCGGCCGAAGCGGTCGAGGATCGGACCGACGCAGAGCGAGACGACGAAGGTGCCCGCGGTGACACCGGTGACCACGTTGGCGGCGGTGGCGGTGGACCAGCCGAAGTCCTCGGCGATCTTGGGGAGCAGGGTGCCGAAGAGGGTGAAGTCGTAGACGCTGAAGACCCAGGCCAGGAAGCAGATGACCGAGGCGCGGACCACGAGCTTGCGGGGCGGGGTGCCCGGCTCGGTTATGGCGGGGGTTTCGGCGGACGAGGATGTCGCTGACGGGTTCACGGGCGTACTCCGATACGTACGAAGAGGACGTGGGGACGGGGGCGCCGCGGTGGGACGCGCGGGCGCGGAGGTGACGGGGCGTGGTACGGCGCCGTCGCGGCGCGGTGTGCGGGGACCGGGAGCGGGCCGGTCCCGGGGCCCCCCCCCCGGGGGGGCGCGCGGGCCGCCCCCGGCGC
>NZ_JBHZDA010000042.1:22363-42022 GCF_042755665.1 Streptomyces sp. NPDC059142 | reverse complement strand
GGCCCGGGGAGGGGGCCGGCGCCGCGCCGGCGGCCGGGGCACGGAGGGCGGCGGCCGCGGGGCGAGGGGACGCAACGGGGAGGGACGGAGCGGGGAGGGACGGAGCGGGGAGGGAGCCGGGAGGAAGCCGGCAGGGAGCGAGCGGAGCGGGTGGAGAGCGGGACGGAGCGGGGTCAGCCGCGGGGGCGGCGGCGGACGAAGTCCGTGGCGATCTCGTCGAAGGTGACCCAGCGGACGCCCTCGTGGCCGCTGATGTGGTCGATCAGCCGCTCGTGCATCAGCAGGTTCTGCGGCCGTCCGGACACGTCGGGGTGCACGGTCATCGTGAAGACGGCGTAGTCGTTCTCGCGGTAGACCCAGTCGAACTGGTCGCGCCACATCTGTTCGAGGTCGCGGGGGCTGACGAAGCCGTGGCTGTTGGGGCTGGCCTTGACGAACATCATCGGAGGCAGGTCGTCGAGGTACCAGTTGGCGGGGATCTCCACCAGGTCGGTCTCCTCGCCCCGTTCCAGCGGCTTCATCCACTCGGCCGCCGGACGGTCGTAGTCGATCTTCGACCAGCTGTCGCCGACCCGCACGTAGTACGGCTCGAAGTCCCGGTGCATCAGGGAGTGGTCGTACGCGATGCCCCGCTCCAGCAGGAGTTCGTTGGTGACCGGGGAGAACTCCCACCAGGGGGCGACATAGCCGGTGGGCCGCCGTCCCGTGCGGGTGGTGATGAGGTCGATGCAGTGGTCGAGGATGTCGGACTCCTGGGTCCGGCTCATCGCGATCGGGTTCTCGTGGCTGTAGCCGTGCACCCCGATCTCATGGCCGGCGGCCGTGCACGCCTCGAACTCCTCGGGGAAGGTCTCGATCGAGTGACCCGGCCAGAACCAGGTGGTGGTCATCTCCCGGCGCCGGAACAGCTCCAGCATCCGGGGCACGCCCACCTCGCCCGCGAACAGGCCGCGCGAGATGTCACAGGGGGAGTCCTCTCCCCCGTACGAGCCGAGCCAACCGCCGACCGCGTCGACGTCGACGCCGTAGGCAACCAGAATCTCTTTCGCCATGTCGGTACTCCTCCGAGGTGTACAGCTACGTGTGCTGGTGGATGGGTGTGCTGGTACGGGTGGGGATGCCTGCCGTGGGGCGTCCGCCGTGGGGGTGTCTGCCGGTGGTGTACGTGGTGACCGGTCGCCCGTGCGGGAGGCGCGCCCGGCCGGCGGTCAACCACCGTGGTGCGTGGCGCCATGGGGTCCCGGCCCATGGGGTACGGAGCCATGGGGTCCCGGCCTGTATGTGCCGGGCCCATGGGGTGCGGGCTCGTGTGGGCCCGGCCCATGGGGTGCGGGCTCATGGTGTCCCGCGTCGGCGAGCCAGTCGCGGATCAGCGCCGCGGCCCCCGCCGGTCCACGCCCCCCGGCCCGGTGCAGCGCGGCGGCCAGGAGCAGCCGCAGATGCCACGGAGAGAGGTCGGAGGCGAAGACCGCGCCGGCCCGCAGCAGATCGGCGCCGCCGCCCGCGCCGTACGCCGCCGAGGTCGCCCCGGCGGGTACCCGGCTGGCGACGGCGACCGCGACGCCGTCCGCCACCAGCCGTGCGACGGACTCGGTGATCTCCGGCGGTGCGTTGCCCGCCCCGAAGGCGCACAGCACCACACCGCGCGCGCCCGCGGCGACCGCCGCGTCGAGCAGGGTGGTGTCGCAGCCGACGTAGAGCGGGACGATGTCCACCCGGGGCAGCAGACCGAGGTCCTCGGCGCCGATCAGCGGGGCGGGGCGGGGCGGCCGTCCGATCAGCCGGACGCGGCCGTCGTCCACCCGGGCGACGGGCCCCCGGCCCGGTGCGCCGAAGGCGGCGGGCGCCAGGGTGTCGGTCTTGCGCAGCCCGATCGCGGGCCAGACCGCTCCGTCGAAGACCGCGGTGACGCCCTGGCCGCGGGCCGCGGGGTGGGCGGCCCAGGTGAGGGCGGTGGCGAGATTGCGCGGCCCGTCGGCCGCCGGGTCGTCGGCGGGACGCTGCGCGCCGGTGAGCACGACGGGGCGGTCGTCGGCGTGGACGAGACCGAGCGCGAACGCGGTCTCCTCCAGGGAGTCCGTGCCGTGGGTGATGACCACCGCGTCGGCCCCCTCGCGCAGGCTCTCGCCGACGGCTCCGGCGAGCGCCGCGAGATCGGGGAGGCCGAGCGAGAAGCTGGCCCGCAGGCCCAGCTCCGCGCAGGTCACCTCGGCATACTCCGGTACGGGGAAGGCGCGCGCGGTGCCCAGCAGCTCCTCCACCGTGACGGAGGCGATCCTCCCGGTGGGCGTGGAGCGGCTGGCGATGGTGCCACCCGTGCCGATGAGACGAAGCTGCATACGAGGCTCCACAATCGATTGCGAGAACGATTGCGCAACCATGCTCCACACTCACCCCGGAGGGCAACCCCCCTGATCGGATCTTCATGGAAGATGATGGTTCCGGAAACACGGCCACCCGGCCCGGGACCGGAGACGTGACGGGAAGCGACCGGCCCGTCACCGCCGCAGCACAGGAGACGAGGACCACGGCCTTGATACGACAGTCCGCAGCCGGCCGCGACCCGGGCGACAACGGTGTGACCCTGGCCGATGTGGCCGCCGACGCGGGGGTGCACCAGTCCACCGCGTCCCGGGCGCTGCGCGACGGCACCGGGGTGGGGGCCGCCACCGCCGACCGGGTGCGGGAGTCCGCGCGACGGCTCGGCTATGTGGTGAACCCCGCCGCCTCCAGTCTGCGGACCGGCCGTTCGCGGCTGCTGGGTGTGCTGGTCCCCCGGCTCACGGACATCGTGCTGGCCACGGTCTACGAGGGCATCGAGGCGGGCGCGGCGGCCGCCGGTTACCAGGCCGTCGTCGCCAACACCGGGGACGATCCGGACGTCCAGCGGGCCAAGGTGGAACGGCTGCTGGCCCTGCGGGTCGACGGACTGCTCCTCGGGGACGCGCGCGGCGACACGACGCTCGCCTCCGAACTGGTGGCGCGCGGGGTGCCGGTGGCGCTGGTCTCGCGGCGGCTGCGCGGGGTCACCTCCTTCACCTGCGACGACATCGTGGGCGGACGGCTGGTGGCGGAGCATCTGCTGGCGCTGGGGCACCGCAGGGTGGCGGTGGTGGCGGGCGAGCCGTACGCCTCCACGGGGGTCGAGCGGACGAAGGGCTTCACGGACGCGTACGCGAAGGCGGGGGTGCCGGTGGATCCGGCGCTGGTCGTCAACGCGCCGTTCGACGTGCACGGCGGCGAGCGCGCCGCGCAGCGGCTGCTGGCCGCCGAGCCCCGTCCCACGGCGGTCTTCGCGGTCAACGACTTCGCCGCGATCGGGGTCATGGGTGCGCTGCGCGCCTCCGGTCTGGTGCCGGGGCGGGATGTCGCGGTGGCCGGCTTCAACGACGTACCGCTCTCGGCCCAACTGCCCATCCCCCTCACGTCCGTACGTTCGCCGATGCGTGTCATGGGAGAGCGGGCGGCGACCGCCCTGGTGGGGATGGTCGAGGGGCGCCCGGCCCGGTCGCGCCGGTTCACCCCGGAGCTGATGGTGCGCGCGTCCACCGGCGCCCCCGGCCCGCGGGACCCGGTGGCCTGACGGGCCGTCCGGCGGGGCGGTCACCGGTCACGGCGGCGACCCGCGAAGATGAACCGACAAATCCATCGACCGATCTGGAGGAGTGGGCAGATGCCGCACGAACGAGCGGGACAGCCGACCCGGCCGGAGGACCTCATCGACGTCGCCAAGCTGGTGACCGCGTACTACGCGCTGCACCCCGACCCGCAGGAGCCGGGCCAGCGCGTGGCGTTCGGAACGTCGGGGCACCGCGGTTCGTCCTTCGCCACCGCCTTCAACGAGGACCACATCGCCGCGACCAGCCAGGCGATCTGCGAGTACCGGTCCCTCCAGGGCACCGACGGGCCGCTCTTCCTCGGCGCGGACACCCACGCGCTGTCCGAGCCCGCCCGGGTGACCGCCGTCGAGGTGTTCGCGGCCAACTCCGTGACGGTGCTCGTCGACAGCGCCGGCGGCTACACCCCCACCCCGGCGGTCTCGCACGCGATCCTCACGCACAACCGCGGCCGTACGGTGGGGCTCGCGGACGGTGTGGTGGTCACCCCGTCCCACAACCCGCCCGCCGACGGCGGTTTCAAGTACAACCCGCCGAGCGGCGGCCCCGCCGGGTCCGACGCGACCAACTGGATCCAGGACCGCGCCAACGACCTTGTCGCGGGCGGCCTCAAGGACGTGCGCAGGCTCCCGTACCGGCGCGCGCTGGCCGCCCCGGGCACCGGGCGGTACGACTTCCTCGGCACGTACGTGGCCGACCTGCCGTCCGTGCTCGACCTCGACGCGGTGCGCGCGGCGGGGGTACGGATCGGCGCGGACCCGCTGGGCGGCGCGTCGGTCGCGTACTGGGGCCGGATCGCCGAGGAGCACCGGCTCGATCTGACCGTGGTCAACCCGCTGACCGATCCGACCTGGCGGTTCATGACGCTGGACTGGGACGGGAAGATCCGGATGGACTGCTCGTCGCCGTACGCGATGGCCTCGCTGATCGAGCGGCGCGACCGCTTCGCGATCGCGACCGGCAACGACGCCGACGCGGACCGGCACGGCATCGTCACCCCGGACGGCGGGCTGATGAACCCCAACCACTACCTGGCGACCGCGATCTCCTACCTCTACACCCACCGCGAGCGGTGGCCGGCGGGCGCCGGGATCGGCAAGACGCTGGTGTCCTCGGGGATGATCGACCGGGTCGCCGCCGACCTCGGCAGGCCGCTGGTCGAGGTGCCCGTCGGCTTCAAGTGGTTCGTGGACGGGCTGGCCGGCGGATCGCTCGGCTTCGGCGGGGAGGAGTCGGCCGGGGCGTCGTTCCTGCGCCGCGACGGCTCGGTGTGGACCACCGACAAGGACGGCATCATCCTGGCGCTGCTCGCCTCGGAGATCCTCGCGGTGACCGGGAAGACCCCCTCCGAGCACTACGCCGCGCTCACCGCGCGGTTCGGGGAGCCCGCGTACGCCAGGATCGACGCGCCCGCCACCCCGGCGGAGAAGAAGGTGCTCGCGCGGCTCTCGCCGCGGCAGGTCACCGCGGACACCCTCGCCGGGGAAGCGGTCACGGAGGTGCTCACCGAGGCGCCCGGCAACGGCGCGCCGATCGGCGGCATCAAGGTCTGCACGGAGAACGCCTGGTTCGCCGCCCGTCCCTCCGGCACCGAGGACGTCTACAAGATCTACGCGGAGTCCTTCCTCGGCGCCGACCACCTCGGCCGGGTCCAGGAGGAGGCGAAGGCGGTGGTCTCCGCCGCGCTGGAGGGGTGAGCCCCGGCCGCCCGGAGCGGTCCTTCCGGGAGGTCCGGGGGCGCGGCGAGCGGGCGGATCCCGGCGGCGCGGGGCTCCGGTCCCCGCCGCCGGGCGGTGCGGACGGCACAATGCGGCGCGGGCACCGGGCCACGGGGCCCGTCGTCCGCCGTCGTGGCGGTCCGCGCCACCGGCGGCGGCCCGGTCCGTCCTCACCCGGAGGAACCATGGCCACCGCCGTCAGCCCGACCGTGCCGGGGCCGGACCCCGCCACCCTGCGGCGCGTCACCCTCGCGGGGTGCGTCGGGGTCTTCGTCGAGCTGTACGACAACGGGGTGTACGGCTTTCTCGCCGGCACCCTCGCCGTGGTCTTCTTCCCGGAGCAGAGCGCCCGGACGGCGCTGCTGCTCACCTTCCTGACCTTCGGCATCCCCTTCTTCGTCCGGCCGCTCGGCGCCATGGTCTGCGGCTACCTGGGCGACCGCGCGGGCCGACAGCGGACGCTGGTCCTGGTCATCCTGCTGATCAGCGCCGCCACCGCGGCGATCGGTCTGCTCCCCGGCTACGCGGCGATCGGGATCGCGGCGCCCGCCCTGCTGATGCTCCTCCGCTTCGCCCAGGGCTTCTCGGTGGGCGGCGAGGCGGCGGGCGCCATGACCTTCCTCGCCGAGTACGCGCCCGAGGGCCGGCGCGGCAGGCTCACCAGCTACGCCCAGATCGCGTCCTTCACCGCGCTGCTCGCGGGCGCGCTCACCGCCGCCCTCCTCGACGCCACGCTGAGCGAGGACGCCATACGGTCCTGGGGGTGGCGGATCCCGTTCCTGCTGGCCGTCCCGATGGGCGCCATCGGCTTCTACATCCGCAACCGGATCGCGGACACCCCGCGCTTCGAACGGCTCAGGGCGGCGCACGGGCTCTCCCGCAACCCGCTGCGCGAGGCGTTCGCGGACCCCGTCCACCGCCGGGCGGTCCTGCTCGCCGTGGTCGTGCCGCTGCTCAACGGCTCCGGCTACTACGTGCTGTTCGCGTACATGCCGACCTATCTCACCGCGGAGCTGCACTTCAGCGTGGTGCGGGGGCTGATCGTCACCGCGTGCTCCCTCGTGGCGGTCGGCGCCGCCATCCCGTACGCGGGCCGGCTCTCCGACCGGATCGGCCGGCGTGCGGTCGTCGGGGGCTCGGCGCTGGCCATGGCCGTGTTCGGGTACCCCTGCTATCTGCTGCTCGTCCAGGGGTCCTTGGTGTCGGCCGTCCTCGGCGCGGTCCTGCTGGCGGTGATCTTCGCGGGCCACACCGGGGTGATCCACGTCCTGCTCGTGGAGCTGTTCCCGACCCGGGTCCGCTACTTCGCCTACGGGTTCGGCTACAACATCTCCGCCGCGCTCTTCGGCGGTTCCGCGCCCTTCCTGATGACCTGGCTCATCGGACTGACCGGGGACACCCGCGTCCCCGCCTACTACCTCGTCGCCACCGCGCTCGGCACCTTCCTCGCGGTGCTGACCCTCCGTGAGACCGCCCACACCCCGCTGCGCGACCGGTGACACACCTCCGAGGAGAGACCCGCCATGACCTTTTCCGACTACAGGACCGCGCTGGTGACCGGCGCGTCGACCGGGATCGGCGCCGCCGTCGTCGAACGCCTCGCGCACCGGGGGCTCCAGGTGCACGCCGTGGCCCGTGACGCGGACCGGCTCGCCGCGCTCGCCGCCCGTACCGGCTGCGTACCGCACCCCGTGGACATCATGGACACCGAGGCGCTGGCCGGCGCGGTGGCGGGGCTCGACATCGACGTGCTCGTCAACAACGCCGGGGTCTCCCGCACCGGCACCGTACTGACCGCCGACGCGTTCGCCGTGGACGAGCAGGTCGCGGTGAACCTCCGGGCCGTGCTCCATCTCGTACGGCTGCTCGTGCCCGGCATGGTGGCGCGGGACCTCGGCCATGTCGTCAACGTCAGCTCGATCGCCGGGGTCCACCACTTCGCCGGCAACACGGTCTACCACGCGACCAAGGCGGCCGTGCACACGCTCTCCCGCCAGCTCAGGATCGATGTGTTCGGCAGACGGGTCCGGGTCACCGAGATCTGCCCGGGGCGGGTCGAGACCGAGATCTTCGGGCGGCTGCTCGGCGACATGGAGAAGGCCAGACGCCTCTACTACGAGGGCTACGAGTGCCTGGAACCCGACGACATCGCCGACGCCGTCGACTACGCGATCGGCGCGCCCCGGCACGTCAACATCGGCCATCTGGAGATCCTGCCGACCTTCCAGGTGCCGGGAGGACTGCGCTTCCACCGGGAGCGGGAGGAGGTCTGAGACGGCGCCCTCCCCGGCGGGTCAGTCGGCCGGGAGGGGCTGCTCCGCCCAGATCGCCTTGCCGCCGGGGATCTGGCGGGTGCCCCAGCGCTGGGTGAGCCGGGCGACCAGCAGCAGCCCGCGCCCGCCCTCGTCGTAGACCCGCGCCCGGCGCAGATGCGGGGCGGAGGTGCTGGTGTCGGCGACCTCGCACAGCAGCGTGCGGTCACGGATCAGCCGGAGCTGTACGGGGCCGCGCCCGTGCAGGATCGCGTTGGTGAACAGCTCGCTGACGACCAGTTCGGTGGTGAAGGTCAGCTCCTCCAGCCCCCACGCGGTCAGCTGGCCGGTGACGCGTTCGCGCACCTCGGCGACGAGCGCGGGCTCCGCGGCCAGCTCCCAGGTGACGACCTGGCCGGCGTCGAGGGCGCGGGTACGGGCGAGCAGCAGGGCGACGTCGTCGGTACGGGAGGGCGGGAGCAGGGTGCGCAGGACGGTGTCGCAGGTGGTCTCCAGCGACGGGGACGGCGCGGCGAGTACCGCGCAGAGGCCGTCGACACCGGAGCCGGGGCCCGTGTCCATCCCCCTGCCGGTGCGGGCGCCGTGCTCGTGGGACTCGATCAGTCCGTCGGTGTAGAGGGCGAGCGTGCTGCCCACGGGGATGTCGAACTCGGCGGACTCGAAGGGCATACCGCCCAGGCCGAGCGGTGGTCCCGCGGGCAGGTCGAGCAGGCGCGCCGTCCCGTCGGGGGTGGCGAGCACGGGCGGCGGATGGCCGGCCCTGGCCGCGCAGCAGGAGCGGGCGACCGGGTCGTAGACCACGTACAGACAGGTCGCGCCGGTGTACTCGTCGACGGCGGCGGCGCCGTCCGGGCCCGCGCCGCCCCCGGAGTTCTCCGAGGCGAGCCGCACGACCACGTCGTCGAGGTGGGTGAGGAGTTCGTCCGGCGGCAGGTCGATGTCGGCGAGGGTGCGTACCGCCGTACGGAGCCGGCCCATGGTGGCGGAGGCGTGGATGCCGTGCCCGACGACATCGCCCACCACCAGCGCCACCCGGGAGCCGGCCAGCGGGATGACGTCGAACCAGTCGCCGCCCACTCCGTGCCGGGGGTCGGCCGGGCGGTAGCGTGTGGCGACCTCGACGGCCGACTGCGCGGGCAGCCCGCGCGGCAGCAGGCTGCGCTGGAGGGCGACGGCGGTGGCGCGTTCGCGGGTGTAGCGGCGGGCGTTGTCGATGCAGATCGCGGCGCGGGCCGCCAACTGCTCGGCGAGGGCGAGATCCTCCTCGGTGAAGGGCTCCGGCTGGAGGCGCCGGGTGAACAGCGCCGCGCCCAGGACATTGCCCCGGGCGACCAGCGGCGCCGCGACGATCGACCGGGCCCCGAAGTCGGTGATCTTCGCGCTGCGCAGCGGGTCGCGCGCCATCCAGTCGGTGTACGCCTGGTCCCCGGGGCCGGTGAGCACGGCGCGGCCGGTGGCGAGGGCTCGGGCCGGGGGCGAGAACTCGGGGTAGCTGTCGACCTCACCGACCGCGACCGCGGCCTCGGGCGCGTCCGGGTGCTGGGCGGAGCGATGGGCGACACGGCGCAGCCGGACGTCGCCGGAGACCGGCCCGGGGGACGGTTCGTCGCCGCGCAGTACGGAGTCCAGGAGGTCGACGCTGATGAAGTCGGCGAAGGCGGGGAGCGGGGTGCTCGCCAGTTCCTCGGCGGTGCGGGTGACGTCCAGGGTGGTGCCGATGCGCATGCTGGCCTCGTTGAGCAGGGCGAGGCTCGCGCGCGCCCTGCGCTGCGCGCTGTTCTCGAAGCCGGTCACGGCGAGGGCGTGGACGCGGCCCGCCGTGTCCCTGAGCGGTGAGAGGGAGAGGGCCCAGGAGCGGGCGTGCCGCTCGCCGGGGGCGCGGCGGACGGTCTGGAGGGACTCGGCCTCGCCGGTGCGCAGCACCCGCCGCATGGCGGTCTCGACCTTGCCGTCCGGCGCCTGTTCCGATGGGCCGGGCGCGTAGGACGCGCCCGGCCCGTCGGCGGGGCCGACACCGCTCGTACCGTCGTCGCCGTGCGCGCCGTGCGCGCCGTCCGCGCCGTCCGCGCCGCTCGCGCCGTCCGCGCCGCTCGTACCGTCGTCGCCGTCCGCGCCGTCGAAGAGCAGGAAGCCCGAGGGGTGGCCGCGCATCCGGGCCTCCGTACGGCCGGTGATCCGGCCCATCCGGTCGTTCGCGTGCAGCAGCCGCAGGTTTACGTCGTACACCGCCATCGGCAGGACCGACTGGGTGAACGACAGCGCCTGCCAGAAAGCCGCGCCGCGCGTGTCATCCATCGTGCTCGCTCCCCGTCGGACTCCGTCCCCGGGTCTTCGGTCGCCCTTCGCAGCTCAGTGGCCAAGGTTACAACTCGGGGCACATCGTGCTTTACACCAGTTTTCCCCGTTCTGCCACTCCCCACCCTCCCCGCGTCCTTCTTAGCCCCTTCTTAAGCCCTTCTTAAGGAGCAGCCCCGGTTGTTGGGGAGCCACGTGTGCACCACGCTGGGGAGCGTGGTTCCGTACGGCGTGGCGCCGAGCCGCGTGCGGGGGCAGTGCGGCGGACGTGGGACGGTCGACGATGACGCGCCAAGGCAGCCCTCCCCCTGGCCCCGGCGACCGGCCCGGGGACCCTTTCGACGGCGCGGGTACGGCCAGGGCCACGGTGGACCCGCGGGGCGTCCTCACCTCGTGGAGCGAGGGCGCCGAGCGGCTGCTCGGGTACGCGGAGTCGGAGACGGTGGGGCGCGGGGCGGCGATGCTGCTGGCGCACGGGGTGCCCGAGGGGGGTCTGCCCGCGGGGGTGCGGCCCGGCGGCGGCGCGCCGCGCTGGAACGGTACGGTCACGCTGCGCCACCGGGACGGGCATCCGCTGGACGTCCGGTTGCTCGCCCACCGGCAGGAACCGGCCGGTGGCTCGCCGGGCGGCTGGCTGCTGGTGTCCGCGCTGGACGACACGGAGGCGGTGGCCGAGGACGCCGACCTGGGCCGCTGGGCGTTCGACCAGTGCCCGTGCGCCGTCGCCGTGTACGACACCGGACTGCGGCTGCGCCGGGTGAACGAGGCGATGGGCGAGGTCATCGGCCTCTCCGAGGACGAGGTCCGCGGTCTGCGCCTCTCCGAGATCGGCGGCAAGCCGCAGAGCGCCGAACTGGAGGAGCAGATGCGTACGGTGCTGGCCACCGGCACCGCGATCGACGCCAGGACCTATATGCGGACCGGGGGCGAGGCCGAGGAGCACTCGTGGTCCGCGCGGCTCGCCCCGCTGCGCGACGAGGAGGGCCGGGTACGGGGAGTGTGCCTGGCCGCGCACGATGTCACCGAGGAGGTGCTGGCCCGGCAGCGGCTCCAGCTCCTCAACAGCGCGAGCGTCCGGATCGGGACCACCCTGGACGTGAACCGGACGGCGTGGGAGCTGGCCGACGTGTGTGTGCCGCGGCTCGCGGACTTCGTCAGCGTCGACCTGCTGGAACATCTCGACACCGGCGCCGAGCCGCCGCCCGGCCCGGTCACCGGTCCCGTGCCGCTGCGCAGGGTGGCGCACCGCTCACGTACGGAGAAGGGCGCCCCGGACGCCTGGGTGAAGGTGGGCGACGTACAGGTCTATCCGGACTTCACGCCCCTGGCGGCCAGTCTGGCGGCGGGCCGTCCCGTCCTGAACGTGATGACCGACCCGGTGATGCGCCGCTGGGCCGACGAGGTCCCCGAACGCGCCGCGTACGCCAGGAAGCACGGCTTCCACTGGGTGATGGCCGTACCGGTCCTCGCGCGCGGTACGACCCTCGGCGTGGTGGTCTTCTCCCGGTTCGTGGGCGCCGCGCCGTTCGCCCCCGACGATGTGCTGCTGGCGGAGGAGATCACCGCGCGGGCCGCGGTGTGCATCGACAACGCGCGCCGCTTCACCCAGGAGCAGAACACGTCGCTCGCGCTCCAGCGCAGCCTGCTGCCGCACCATCTGCCCCGGGCGAACGCCGTGGAGATCGCCTCCCGCTACATCCCGGCCTCGCCGTACCCCGGGGTCGGCGGGGACTGGTTCGACGTGATCCCGCTCTCCGGCGCGCGGGTCGCGCTGGTGGTGGGCGACGTGGTGGGGCACGGCATCCAGGCGTCGGCCACGATGGGCCGGCTCCGTACGGCGGTGCGCACCCTCGCCGATGTCGATCTGCCGCCGGACGAACTCCTCACCCACCTCGACGATCTGGTGATCCGGCTCTCCGCCGACGCGGGGGCCGAGCAGACCTCGGGCGAGGTGGGAGCCACCTGTCTGTACGCGGTGTACGACCCGATCTCGCGGCGCTGCACCCTGGCGGGGGCGGGTCATCCGGCGCCCGTGGTGGTCACCCCGGACGGCCGGACGTACCCCGTCGAGCTGCCGGTCGGTCCCCCGCTCGGGGTCGGCGGGCTGCCCTTCGAGTCCGTCGACTTCGAACTGCCCGAGGGCACCGTGCTCGCGCTGTACACCGACGGTCTGATGGGCGGCCGGGAGGACAGCGACGAGGGGCGCCGGCTGCTCGCCGAGGTCCTGGCGCGCCCCGCCGCCTCGCTGGAAGCGGCCTGCGGCGCGGCGTTGAGCACGCTGCTGCCGGACCCGGGCACGCCGGACGACGTGGCGCTGCTGCTGGCCCGTACGAAGGTGCTGGACACCGCGCACGTGGCCACCTGGGACGTGCCCGCCGACCCCGCCGAGGTGGCCAGGACCCGCGCTTACGTCACCGAACAGCTCAGGGACTGGCGGCTGGAGGACGTGACCTTCGCGACCGAGCTCATCACCAGCGAACTGGTCACCAACGCCATCCGGCACGCCACGCCGCCCATCCAGCTCCGGCTGATCCACGACCTGTCGCTGATCTGCGAGGTCTCCGACTCCAGTACGACGGTGCCGCATCTGCGGCGGGCCCGCGCCTTCGACGAGGGCGGGCGGGGGCTGCTGCTGGTCGCGCAGCTCACGCAGCGCTGGGGCAGCCGGCACAACCCGACGGGCAAGACGATCTGGGCGGAGCAGATCCTCTCCGAGGAGAACGGCGAGGGTTAGTACTCCAGCAGGAATTCGCTTTCTGACCTGTGGGTTTGGCTGGGCGGCCGGATTGTAGCGGGACGTGGAGCGGTCAGGGGTGGTTTCACGGAGGCCGTCCCTCGACCGTGCGACAACGCCGCACGTAATGACAGCGACGCGCGACTGCCTGGCGTCGTCGGCGCCAGTTCGACCAGCTCAGCGCGTGATGTCGGCCTCGACGTCCGCGCAGGTGCGGGGGTTGGGGCCGACAAGCTGCCAGGAGTCGCCGAACCTCCGCCACGGAGAGCTCGACGGCCCCGGCAGTCTCACCGGTTCCGCCCCCTTTTCCTTGGCCCGGTGTGCCGTGGCCGCCAGGAAAGCGTGCGCGAGCATGGCGAGGGTGATGTGCCGGTACCAGCCCACGTAGCGGCGGACTTCGTACTGGTCCAGGCCGCATTCGTTCTTCGCGGCCTGGAAACACTCCTCGATCGCCCAACGCGATCCAGCGATCCGCACCAGCTCCGGAACGGTCGTCCCCAACGGGGCGTAGGCGAGGTAGTAGGCGATCTCGTCGGGCTTGCGGGTGCTGCGACGAGCCAGTGCCCACCGCATCCGGTGAGGGACCTCCCCCTGGTAGTCGAACTCGGCGATGGCCGGGAGCCGCACCGCCGCCCAGTGGTAGATACGCGGTCCCTTCGCGCCGTCACCGCACGAGATCTCCTCCCATGCCTCGTCCGGGGCCTGCGCGAAGAGGCCGTCGACGCGGGGACAGCCCACGCTGAACTGGGACTTGGGCACGGCCAGCACGTAACCGACGCCCGACTGCTCCAGGAGCCGGCGGAAGCGGCTCTCCTGTCCGTAGGCGGAATCCGCGGTGACCCAGGCGATGGGCAGTGGTGAGGCGAGGGCACGGAGCACGATGTGCCGGGCCAGTTCGCCCTTGGTGGCGAAGGTCCGCTCGTGCGGGACTTTCGCCAGGCGGCAGCGTTCTCGGTCCTCGGTCCAGGACTTGGGCAGGTACAGCTCGCGGTCGACCAGAGCCCGGCCGCAGGCGGTGGCGTAGGCGGCGAAGACGCCGATCTGGCAATTCTCGGTGCGGCCGGCGGTCCCGGAATACTGGCGCTGGACCCCGGCGGAAGTGGTGCCCTTCTTGATGAAGCCGGTGTCGTCGATGATGAGGACTCCGTCGTCTTCCCCGAGCTTGGCAGCGACGTATTGTTGCAGGTCGTCGCGAATGTCGTCAGATTCCCACTTCGCGCCGGCGAGCAGGTGCTGCAGTCCGTCGGGAGTCGAGTGGCCTGCCTGCTCGGCCAGTTGCCAGCTGTTCTTGCGGGCCACCGGGGCGAGCAGCCCGCGCACGTAGTCACGCATACGGCGGCGCAGCTCCACACGGCCGAAACGGTGGCCGATGGTCACGAAGAGGTCGTCCAGTTCCAGGTCCCACTGCTCGGCAGCACGCTCGGTCATCACACGGGGGCACTTTCCCCGTCGCTGTCATTACGTGCGGCGTTGTCGCACGGTCGAGGGACGGCCTCCGTGAAACCACCCCTGACCGCTCCACGTCCCGCTACAATCCGGCCGCCCGGCCAAACCCGCAGGTCAGACAGCAAAATCCTGCTGGAGTATTAGGGCGTGTCCGGCGGATCATGTGACTTTCTGACCGGTCGCTCGTTGGTTGGGTCATGGGTCGGGGGGATCTGACGAATCGCGAGTGGTCGCTGCTGGACCCGCATCTGCCTTCGCCGGGCGGCCGGGGTGGCAGGTGGAACGATCACCGGATCGTGCTCAACGGAATCCTCTTTCGGGTCCGCACCGGTATTCCGTGGCGTGACCTGCCGGAACGCTACGGTTCGTGGAAGACCGTCTACGAGCGTCATCGTCGCTGGTCGGCGGACGGTACCTGGGACCGGCTCTTGCAGGCGGTCCAGGCCGACGCTGACCTGGCCGGGCGGATCGACTGGGGCATGGTCGGCGTCGACTCGACGTCCTGCCGGGCCCACCAGCACGCGGCCGGCGCCCGCAAGGCCCGTCCGCGGATCCCGAAAAAAGGACGACGCCCCGGCACCACCGCCCCGATGAGGGACTCGGACGGTCCCGGGGCGGCCTGACCTCCAAGATCCACCTTGCCGGTGAAGGCGGCTGCCGCCCCATGGCTTTACTGATCACTCCAGGTCAGTGGGGTGACGCCCCGCAGATGATCGAGGTCCTGGACCGGATCCGGGTTCCCCGCCCGCTGGTCGGGCGGCCCCGGACCAGGCCCGGTCATGTCAGCGGCGACAAGGCTTACAGCTCCCGCCGAAATCGCCGCTACCTACGAAGACGCCACATCCGGCACACGATCCCGGAACCGAAGGACCAGCGGGCCAACCGCCGACGCAGAGGCAGCGCGGGCGGCAGACCTACTGGCTTCGATCGCGAGCGCTACCGGCGGCGCAACGAGGTCGAGCGGACCATCAACCGACTCAAGAACTCCCGCGCGGTCGCCACCCGTTACGACAAGCGGGCCTACGTCTTCCACGGCACGGTCACCGCAGCGGCAGTCCGCTTATGGCTCCGCCCATGATCCGCCGGACAGTGCCTAGCCCACCGGTGGGGCCGCTGGGGCCGCCGGTCCGCCCGGCGGTCCGGTCCGCGTCTGCCGTGTGGTCCGCTCCGTGGCCGGATCAGGCTCAGCTCCGTGGCCGGATCAGGGGGCGGCTCCGCGGTCGGCTCCGCGGCCGGCTCAGTGGTCCGCCGCGCCCTGTGCCGCCAGCCGGACGGGGGCGTTGGCCGCGCCGTACCCCTGGTAGCCGCCGGTGCGCTGGACCACCTCGAAGAAGATCCGGCCGGCCGACGCGGTGTAGAAGTGGCGGAACTCCCCGCCCTGTTCGTCCCGGTCGTAGAGGATCCCCAGCGCGCGGTAGGCGTCCAGCTCGCCGGGGGCGAAGGTGAACCGGGCGTCGAGATCGTCGTGGTAGTTGGCCGGGATCTCCAGCAGCGGCGCGCCCCGCTCCCGTACCAGCCGGGCCGTGGCGGTGATGTCGTCCGTGGCGAACGCGAGGTGCTGCGCCCGTCCCGCGTCACCGGTCGGTACGGGGGCGAGGTTGAGGACGAGCCGGGCCTCCCCCGCGCCGCCGGTGAGCGCGCGGCTGCGGAACAGGCCGTACGGGTCGGCGATCTCGACGCTGTCGCGCGGGCTCAGCCCGAGCACGGTGCGGTGGAAGAGGACCGCCTCGTCGTAGTGGTGCCACGGCTGGGTGAGCGCCACATGGTCGACACGGGCGATCCCGGTCCCCCGCGCCGCGCCGCGAGCGGGCACCGCGGGAAAGTCGCCGGTCCAGTCGGGCAGTCCGGCCCGGCCGGTGGCGCAGAAGAACAGGGCGGTGCCGTCGGGGGCCGCGACCGCGTCCAGCGGTACGTCGCCGGCCGCGCGCCGGCGCGGCAGGACCGGGGCGAGCAGCGCCTCGGCCCGCCGGGCGGCCGCGCCCGGGTCGGGGGTCTCCAGCCCGATCGCGGCGAGCGCGGTGGACGCGCGCCGGCCGCCCGCGGCGGTGCCCAGCAGAACCCGTGCGTCGCCCTGGGTCCACAGCTCCACCGGCTTCGTGGCGTGCTTCCCGGTACGGGCGAAGCCGAGGGTGCCCAGCAGCTCCCCGACCGGGCCGGGGTCGGGGGTGGCGAGCTCGGCGAAGGCGATGCCGGAGGGCACCACGGGTCCTGGCAGTCCGGCGATCCCGGCGGCGTCCTCCAGGGCGATCAGCGAGCGCAGCGCGTCCACGGCAGTGGAGCCCGCCTCCGCCTGCCGGAAGACATCGTTGAAGACCTCCAGCGAGAGCGGCCCCGTGTATCCGGCGCGGACCGCCTGGCGGACCAGTCCGGCGACGTCGAACCCGCCCTGCCCCGGGAAGCAGCGGTAGTGCCGGCTCCACTGGAGGACGTCCATCGCCATCAGCGGGGCGTCGGCGAGCTGGAGGAAGAAGATCTTCTCGCCGGGGATCTCCGCGACGCCCCGGAGGTCGGAGCCCCGGGACAGGATGTGGAAACTGTCGAGGCAGACCCCGAGCGCCGGGTGCCCGGCCGCCGCCACGATCCGCCAGGCGTGGTCGTACGTGGAGACATGGCGCCCCCAGGCCAGCGCCTCGTAGGCGATCCGGACCCCGGCCCGCGCCGCCCGTTCGGCCAGCGCGTGGAGGTGGGCGGCGGCGAGCGCGTCGTCGTCCTCGGCGTACGGGGAGACGCTGGAGCAGACCAGGAGCGTGTCCGCGCCGAGCCGGCGCATGACGTCGAACTTCCGCTCGGCGCGGCGCAGATTGCCCGCGAACAGCTCCGCGGGGACGGCCTCGATGTCGCGCATCGGCTGGTAGAGGTCGATGGTCAGGCCCAGGTCCGCGGCGCGGTCCCGTACCTCTTCCGGCGCGAGCGGGGAGGCGAGCAGATCGTTCTCGAAGATCTCGACACCGTCGAACCCCGCGCGCGCCGCGGCGGCGAGCTTCTCGCCGAGGGAGCCGCTCAGCGAGACGGTGGCGATGGACTTGCGCACGACGACCTCCGATGGTCCACTCTGCGGATCAACTGGTCCGTTCTGCGGAGCGTACGGTGCGGCAACGGGACCGGCAAGGGTGCTGCCCGCCCGGCGATAAGGTGCGGGGGACGCGGGACGAGGGGAGCGTGGTGGCGGTGGCGCGGGACGAGGTGACCCCGGACGAGGAGAGCGGCCGGTCCGACGGCGAACGGGACGCGGGCGGCGCGGGGGTGCGCAGTGTCCGGCGGGCCCTGGACATCCTCACCCTGCTCACCGAGGACCGCCCGGTCGTCTCGCTCCGGGAGATCACCGAGGCCACCGGGCTGCCGAAGACGACCGTGCTGCGCCTGGTCCACACACTGGAACAGAGCGGGCTGCTGTGGTCCGCCGCGGGCGGCTACACCGCGGGGCCCGGACTGTGGCGGTGGGCCCATCTGGCGCGCACCCAGTGGGAGGTCACCCGGGAGACCCGGGGGCTGATGCGCGGCCTCGCCGACCGGACCCGGGAGTCGGTCAACCTCTTCGTCGCCCACGATCTGCACCGGGTGTGCGTCGCGCACGAGGAGAGCCCGCATCCGCTGCGCCATGTGATCGAGGTGGGCGACCAGCAGCCGCTGTGGGCCGGCGCCTCCTCGAAGATCCTGCTCGGGGACGCCCCGGACGCGCTGCTGCGGCGGGTCGCGCTCGCCTCCCCGGACGGTGAGCCCGCCGTGGCGGCGCTGCGCGCGACGGCGCGCGAGGCGCGGCGCCGGGGATACGCGGTGAGCAGCGGGGAGTGGGACGACGGGCTGACCGCCGTGGCCGTACCGGTCACCGGGCGGTCGGGCGCGGTGATCGCCTCGCTCTCCCTGAGCGGTCCGAGCCAGCGCTTCCCGTACGAGGCGGTGGAGCGGTTCGCGGCGGACCTGGCCGAGGTGGCCCGGCTGATCTCGGACCAGGGCTTCAGCCATCCGCTGACCGGGGCGTCCGGTTCCGGCCCCCGGGGGCCGGCGCGCCGCGCGTGACCCGCGCCGGACACCCACGACGGCGGGCGTACCGGTGACGTAACTCCTGTGCCCCGGAGAGGAGTTCCGCCTCGGCGTGGTGTGGAGGCGACCGGCGCCCGACCGGTCCCGTTTGACAGGCCGGTCCCCCGTGGGAGGGTGGAGTGCAGGGCGGGAGCTTCGGCCTACGGGCGGGGCGCGCCCGCCGGACCACTCGGCCGGGACACGGGCACGGGTGGTCGCCGTCGGCGTCGAGCCGTGGCGTGTGGCGGTTCCGTACGCATCTCACCAACGGCTGTCCGTTGCCGGGACCCGGCTGCCGGAACACCGGAGACCGGCCCCCTCGCTGCGGCAGCGAAGGGATCAGGCCATGAAGGCATTGGTGTACGAGGGGCCGCGCTCGGTGGCGGTCAAGGACGTGCCGGACGCACGTGTCGAGCGGCCCACCGACGTACTGGTGAAGATCACCTCGACGAACATCTGCGGTTCCGACCTGCACATGTACGAGGGACGCACCGACTTCGAACAGGGCCGCGTCTTCGGCCACGAGAACATGGGCGAGGTCGTCGCGGTCGGCGAGGGGGTGGACCGGGTGCGCGTCGGCGACCTGGTCTGCCTGCCGTTCAACATCAGTTGCGGATTCTGCCGTAACTGCGAACAGGGACTGACCGCGTTCTGTCTGACGACGCCCGTCGACCCGACGATGGCCGGCGCGGCGTACGGCTTCGCGTCCATGGGCCCCTACAGCGGCGGGCAGGCGGAGTTGCTGCGGGTGCCGTACGGCGACCACAACTGCCTCGTTCTGCCGGAGGAGGCCCGGGAGAAGCAGAACGACTACGTCATGCTCTCCGACGTGTTTCCCACCGGCTGGCACTGCACCGAGCTCGCGAAGGTACGCCCCGGTGACACCGTGGTGGTCTACGGGGCCGGGCCGGTCGGCCTGATGGCCGCGCTGTCGGCCACCCTGAAGAGCGCGGCCAAGGTCATGGTCGTCGACCACCAGCCGGACCGCCTGGCGCTGGCCGCGGAGATCGGGGCGATCCCGGTCGACGAGTCGGACGGGTCGCCCGTCGACCAGATCAACGAACACACCAACGGCCGTGGGGCGGACTGCGGTTGTGAGTGCGTGGGCTACCAGGCACACGATCCGCAGGGCCGGGAACACCCCAATCTCACACTGAACAACCTCGTGCACTCGGTGAAGTTCACGGGCTCCATCGGTGTGGTCGGCGTCTTCGTCCCCGAGGACCCGGGGAGCCCGGACAAGCTCTACCGGGACGGTGAAGTCGCCTTCGACTACGGCCTGTTCTGGTTCAAGGGCCAGTCCGTGGGGAACGGGCAGGCCAACGTCAAGGCGTACAACCGTCAGCTCTGCGACCTGATCGAACAGGGCAAGGCCAAGCCGTCGTGGATCGTCTCCCACGAACTCCCCCTCGACCAGGCCCCCGAGGGCTACCGGCACTTCGACGCCCGCGACGACGGCTGGACGAAGGTCGTTCTCCACCCGGACGGCTCCTGACCTCGGCGCCGGGGGGGGGCGGGGGGCCCCCGGGCTGGTTCGGTGACGCGCTCGACGTGGA
>NZ_JBHZDA010000042.1:0-22353 GCF_042755665.1 Streptomyces sp. NPDC059142 | reverse complement strand
CCGCCGCCCCCCCCAACCCCGCCCCCCCCGACCACGCCTTGACCTATCACTTACCCCCCCCTGCGCCCTAGCGCCGCGGGCGCGGGGCCCCCACCCCCCCCGCCCCCCCCGGCCGGGCACCCCCTTGGGCCCTCAGCCCTCCCAGGGGGTGCCCGCCGGTTCCGGACGGTGGATGCCGCGCGGCCGGTAGCCCAGCCGGTCCGCGACACCGGCCAGATCGGCCAGCAGCCAGACGATGGCCAGCCACATCTCCGTGCCCTGGAGCCCCGGTTCGCGGCCGGGGCCGCCTCCGCCCTCGCCCGCGGGTCCGAAGCCGAACCCGGCCCCGTCCCGCCAGCGCCCCAGCGCGCGCGTCAACTGCTCCTCGGCCCAGGCCCGTACCTCGGCCGTCCGATGGCCGGTCTGCCGTCCGGCGAGCCACAGCGGGTGGGCGACGTCCAGCACGTTGCAGGCGTTCTCCCGGCCCGGCGCGAACCAGCGCGGGTCACGGGCGTGGTCCAGTACGGTGTCCACGACCCGCTCCGCGTACGGCACCGCCACTCCGAACTGCGCGTAGGAGCCCCGGGTGAGGCGGTAGTAGCCGTTGACGACCTGGAGCCGCCCCTCGGCCGGCGAGGCCGCCGCGCCCCACATCCCGGTCCATGGATCGACCCGGGTGGTGAGCCAGCCGAACAGCGCCTCCAGCGCGCCCGGGGCGCCGGACCCGGCGCCCCGCACGTGGTTGAGGCGGGCGGCGGTCGCCCAGCAGTCCACCCAGGCGCCGGCCGACCAGGCCCGGCTCCGCCACGGCAGCCCCTCCAGCCGTGCGACGAGCTGATCGGGCGTCATGCGCAGCGCCGCGTGGACGGGGTGGGCGAAGCGGGAGCCCAGCAGTTCCAGGGCGTATCCGACCGCCAGGACGTGGTACTCGGCGGAGCCGTCCTCGACCCAGCCGTCGTGGGCGGGCGCGGGCAGCGCGCCGGGTCCGCCGTCGGGGGCCGTCTCGGGGACCAGTCCGCTGACCGGGTCCTGGAGGCTCCGCAGCCGCTCGGCGTGGGCGGCGGCGGTCAGTCGCGCGGGCGGCGCGTCCAGCAGCAGGTCGCTGATCTCGACGGCGTCGCAGTGGGCCCGTACGGTCGCGGGGGCGCCGGGTCGGTCGCCGTACCGTCCGGTGGCGGGGTTCCAGCAGCGGTCGACGAGTTCGGCGGCCTGCGCCCGCGCCCGGTCGGCGAAGCGGGCGACGGCGTCCCCCGTACGGTCCGACTGGGTCCCGCCCCGGGAGGCGGCGGGAGCACGCCGGTCGCGCATCGGCCGGGCCGGGTTGCCCGCGGCGATCGTCCACGGCGGCAGGTCCTTGGTGACGACGGAACCGGCGCCCACCACGCAGTGGTCGCCGATGGTCACCCCGTCCAGCACCACGACGTTGGAGCCGATCCACACGTCGTCGCCGACGGTGATCCCCTTGCTGGTCAGGGGCTGCCGGTGCACGGGCTCGTCGGGGGCGAAGCCGTGGTTGAAGCCGAGCAGGGAGCTGTGCGCACCGATCCGCACACCGTCGCCCAGGGTGATCCGTCCCCGTACGGTGGCGTACGGATTGACGGTGCAGTCGGCGCCGGTCGCCACCTCGCCGGTGACATAGGCGTGCCCCGCGATGTACGAACCCTCGCCCAGGACCAGCGCGTCCGGGAAGACCCCGGCGGCGGCGGAGACGAAACAGCGCGGCCCGAACCTCGCGCCCGCCTCGGCCAGACCCCGCTGCCGGGCGTCCTGGGCGGCGCGTTGCGCGGCGGAGGCGTGGCGGGCGAAGTCCCAGGGACAGTAGTCGAAGTAGGTGTCCTCGAAGGACGGTTCCGGGTCCATCGCACCAGGGTAGGGAGCACCCCCTCCCTCCACGCAATAGTCACAACTTCATCACTTGCCGCGCATACCTGTCCCAGACCACGGCATTCCCTCGTTACGGTCAGCGCTTCACGAACTACCTCAGGGGGACCCATGTCGCACCATCCGCCGCCGCAGCCCACCGGACCCCACCCCTACGGGCCCCCCGAGCCGCCCGGCCGCCGGCCCAAGTGGACCCGTAAGCGGGTGCTGTTCCCGGCCGGCGTTCTGCTCCTCCTCCTGGGCGCCGGTATCGGCGCCGCCGACGATCCCGCCCAGGCGGAGCAGGCGGCGGCCGTGAAGAGCGCGCCGAAGGCGACGGCCACGGTCACGGCCACCGAGACCGCGCCGCCCGCGCCCGCCGTCACCGAGACCGTCACCGCGAGCCCCGAACCGGCGCCCACCGTCACGGAGACGAAGACCGTCAAGGTGACCGTCGCACCGGCGGCCGACAGCGACTTGGGGTCGGGCGGATCGGGGTCGGGGTCGGGGTCCGGATCGGGGTCGGGCTCGGGGTCCGGGTCGGGCGGGGGCGGCGGTTCCGTGTACTACAAGAACTGCACGGCGGCGCGGGCGGCGGGCGCCGCCCCCGTGCACGCCGGTGACCCCGGCTACGGGCCCCACCTCGACCGCGACGGGGACGGCGTGGGCTGCGAGTAGCCGGCCGACGGGCAGGGCGGGGCGGCCCTCTCCCCACCCCGCCGCTGCCACGGCATACTTGGGCCGCCCGCCCCGCCCGCTCCCCGGTGGTCCGGCGGTCCGGCGGGTCCGATCCCACCGTCCGGGAGGCCCGGTGACAGCGTCCGCACCCGTATCCGTACCTGTGCCCGTCCTGCCCCCAGGTGTCGATCCGGCGTGGCTGCCGCCCGCGGTGTTCCGGCCGCTCGGGACCCGGCGCGTACAGGTCTCCGGGTCGGGACCGCTGGTGGAGACGGTGTACGGAGAAGTGGTGCACGCCTGCGACCGGTTCGGCGGCACCGCGGTCAGGGGGACGGCAGCGGCGCCGGGCGTTCCGTACGACGTGGTGCTGGCGGTGGGTGAGGACGGTGGTCCCGATCCGCTCGGGAGCGAGGGGTTCGCGCTGGAGCGGTCCGGGGGTGTCACCCGGGTGACGGGCGGCGGACCGGCCGGGCTGCTGTACGGGCTGTTCCATCTGGTGCGGCTCGGCGAGGCGGCCTTCCGGGGCGGGCGACCGCGTGAGGCACACCGTCCGGCGCTGGCGCTGCGGATGCTGGACCACTGGGACAACGTCGCCGTACACCCCGTGATGGGCCAGGTGGAGCGGGGGTACGCCGGTGGTTCGCTGTTCTGGCGGGACGGTCTGGCGCGGTCCGCACCAGGGGAGTTGGCGCGGGTGCGGTGGTACGGCAGGCTGCTGGCCGCCTGCGGTGTCAACGCGGTCGCCGTGAACAACGTGAACGTGCACCGGACCGAGGCGCGTCTGCTGACCGACCGCGTCGGCGAGGTGGCCGCGCTCGCGGACGCGCTGCGGCCGTACGGGATCCGCACGCATCTGGCCGTCTCCTTCGCCGCTCCGGTGACCCTCGGCGGCCTGCCCACCGCCGATCCCGCGCACGGGGCGGTGGCCGACTGGTGGGCGGAGACGACCGCCCGGGTGTACGCGGCGGTCCCCGACTTCGGCGGGTATGTGGTGAAGGCCGACTCCGAGGGGCAGCCGGGCCCGTTCGCCTACGGCCGCAGCCACGCGGACGGCGCCAATCTGCTGGCCGGGGCGCTGGCCCCGTACGGCGGCACGGTGCACTGGCGGGCCTTCGTCTACGACCACCGGCAGGACTGGCGGGACCGCTCGACGGACCGGGCGCGCGCGGCCTGCGACCATTTCGCCCCGCTGGACGGCGAGTTCGCGCCGAACGCGGTGCTCCAGGTGAAGCACGGTCCGCTGGACTTCCAGACGCGCGAGCCCGTCTCCCCGGTGATCGGCGCGATGCCCCGCACCCGGCTCGCGGTGGAGATCCAGGCCACCCAGGAGTACACGGGGCAGCAGCGCCATGTGTGCTGGCTCGGTCCGATGTGGAGCGAGGTCCTGCGGTTCCGGCCCGGGGGCGAGGAAGGACCGGGCGTCGGCGACCTCGCGCGCGGCGGGGGTCTGGTGGCGGTGTCCAACGCGGGCGACGACCCGTTCTGGACCGGGCACCCGCTGGCGCAGGCCAATCTGTACGCGGTCGGCCGGCTGGGGTGGCGGCCCGACGCGGATCCGCGCGCCGTGCTGCGCGAGTGGATCGAGATGGCCTTCGTCCCCGGCGCGGGCGCCGATCCCGAGCGGCTGCGCGACGGGCTGCACGCGGTCCTGGACGGTTCCTGGCGGACGTACGAGAAGTACACGGCGCCGCTCGGCGCCGGTTTCATGGTGCAGCCGGGGCACCACTACGGGCCGAGTGTGGACGGCTACGAGTACAGCCGCTGGGGCACCTACCACTTCGCCGACCGTGACGGTGTCGGTGTCGACCGCAGCCGGGCGACGGGCACCGGGTTCGCCGGGCAGTACGCGAAGCCGTGGGCGGAGGTGTACGAGTCCGCCGCGACCTGCCCGGACGAACTGCTGCTCTTCTTCCACCATGTGCCGTACGCACATGTGCTGCGCAGCGGTGACACGGTGATCCAGCACATCTACGACACACACTTCGACGGGGTGGCCGAGGCGGAGGAGGCCCGCCGGGTGTGGGCCGGGCTCGCCGGGCTGGTGGATCCGGCGCGCCACGCGCGGGCGGCGGAGCGCTACGAGGAGCAGGTGCGCTGCGCCCGGGAGTGGCGCGACCACATCAACACGTACTTCTTCCGGAAGTCGGGGGTGCCGGACGCGCGCGGGCGCCGGATCCACTGACCGCGTGGCGGCCCCGGGGTGCCCGGGCCCGCCACGCGGGAGCGGTCACTCCACGGCCGGTTCCAGACGCAGGACGCGGACCCCGCGCGGGTCCAGCGCGAACGCCTCGCCGCGCTCGGTCCGCTCGCCGGTGAGCAGGTCCACGGCGGTCGCGTGGGCGGTCAGCGGCACCGGGTCGGCCGCGTGGTTGAGCAGGAAGAACAGCCGGGTGCCGTCGGGCGCGGTGCGGGCGGCGGTCTCCACCGAGGGGTGGCCGGCGTACGGGCCGACGAGTCCGTGGCGGGCGAGGACCCGGCGTACCACCCAGTCCACGCCGGGCTGGTCGAGCGCGGTCGCGACGTACCAGCCCTCTCCCCCGCTCGCGCCGACGGGGTGCCGGGTGACGGCCGGGGTGCCCGCGTAGAAGTCCTCCTGGTAGGTGCCGACCGGTTCGGCGCCGCGCGGCAGCACGATCTCGAAGACCAGCCGGGCCCCGGTGCGCAGGGTGTCGTCGCCGGTGCCGAGGACCACCGGGTTGACGGTGTCGGCGGGGCGGGAGTCCCACTCGTCGACCCGTACCCCCATGAGGCCGGCCAGGGGCCCGGGGACGTCGGTGAGGAAGGCGTTGTCGTGTGTGTCGGCGCGGCCGGAGAGGAACGTCGTCAGGACGGTGCCGCCCCGGGCGGCGACGGCTTCCAGACGGGTGGCGAGATCGCCCTTCACCAGGTGGAGGACGGGGGCGAGGACCACGTCGTACGGGGTGAGGTCGGCGGTCACGGCGACCACGTCCACATCGGCGCCCGCCGCGCGGGCGGCCCGGTAGTACGTGTGGACGACGTCCTGGTAGCGGACGAGGCGGGACGGCCCGTCCGAGAGCTCCAGCGCCCACCAGCTGTCCCAGTCGAAGAGGAGAGCGGTACGGGCCGGGGTGCGGGCGCCGAGCGTGACCGGACCCAGCTCCGCCAGTTCCCTTCCCAGTGAGGCGACTTCGCGGAAGACGCGGGTGTCGTCGCGTCCGGCGTGGCCGATGACCGCGCCGTGGTACTTCTCGCAGGCGCCGCGCGAGGCGCGCATCTGGAAGTAGAGGGCGGCGTCCGCGCCGTGGGCGACGGCCTGCCAGGTGGCCAGCCGCAGCTCACCGGGGCGCCTGAGCGGGTTCACCTCGCGGCAGGCGGTGGTGGAGGGCGTCTGCTCCATGAGCCAGAAGGGCGCGCCGTCCTTGAGTCCGCGCATCAGGTCGTGCCCGAGGGCGGCCCGGGTGGGCGGGGCGTCGAGCGGCGGGTAGCTGTCCCAGGAGGCGAAGTCGAGATGGGGCGCCCAGCGGTGGTAGTCCAACGGCCGGTAGGCGCCCATGAAGTTGGTGGTGACGGGGGTGTGCGGGTCGTGGCGGCGGATCGCCTCCTTCTCGGCGCGGAAGCAGCCGAGGAGGGCGTCCGTGGTGAAGCGGTGGTAGTCGAGGGTGATGGACTGGAAGGCGGTGTGGTCGGGACCGCGCCAGTGCTCGGTGAGGGCGCTGGGCGGTTCGATCTCGTCCCAGTCGGTGAAGCGGTGCGACCAGAAGGTGGTGCACCAGGCGTCGTTGAGGGCGTCGAGGGTGCCGTGGCGCCCGCGCAGCCAGTCACGGAACGCGGCGGCGCACCGCTCGCAGTAACAGGCGCCGCCGTACTCGTTGTTGATGTGCCAGGCGAGCAGGGCCGGGTGGCCGGCGCAGCGTTCGGCGATCCGGCCGGCGAGGGCGGCGGCGAGCCGGCGGTAGACGGGTGAGCTGGGGCAGAAGTTGTGGCGCTGCCCGTAGCGGTGGCGGCGGCCCTCGAAGTCGGTGCGGTTGACCTCCGGGTGGGCGCGGGCCAGCCAGGGCGGGAGCGCGGCGGTGCCGGTGGCGAGACACACCTGCCGGCCTTCGGCCGCCGCGCGGTCGAGGATCCGGTCGAGGACGGTGATGTCGTAGGTGTCCTCGGCGGGTTGGGTGAGCGCCCAGGAGAAGACGCCGACGGTGAGAGTGTCGATGCGGGCCCGGTCGAAGAGCCGGTGGTCCTCGTCCTGGACGGAGTCGGGCCACTGCTCGGGGTTGTAGTCGCCGCCGTAGGCGATCCGGCCGGTCTCGGGCGTGGTCATACGGTGAACTCCTCCTGGGCCTCGGTGGTCACCGGGCGGATCGTGTGCAGCAGGCAGAGCAGCAGCGGGGCGGCGAGCAGGACGGGCAGGGCCTCGGTGAGGAGCACGGTGAGACCGGCGGCGAGGACGAGCAGGGAGACGGTGCCGAGGGTGGCCCGGCCGTGCCGGAGCAGGAAGTACGCGGCCAACCGTGCGGTGTCGGCGGTGCGGAAGGTGAAGAGCGAGGCGAGGGCGAGCGCGTACGTCCCCCACACCGCCGACAGCAGACCGGTGACCACCAGCAGCCAGGCCCACCAGCGGGGCAGTCCCGAGAGGGGGAAGTGGGCGAGCGAGAAGGCGATGACCGTGAGCCAGCCGAGCAGCGGCGCCCACAGTCCGAGCACGGGCAGGGCGTTCAGCCGCCAGCCGTGTGCGTAGGCGCGGGCCGGGCGCAGCTCCGTGAGGTCCCCGCTCCGCCGGTGGAGCGCGTACAGGGCGGCGGAGAGGGCCGGGCCGAGCGGCAGCAGACAGACGGCGGCGAGCGGCAGGTTGGATGCGGAGCGGGGCAGGAGGAAGAGGGCGACGAGGCCGGGGGCGGCGGCTGCGAGCGTCATCAGTTCGACGGTGAGCAGGGTGTGGACCAGGGCGGCGGCGCGGGAGAGGGTTCCGGTGCCGAAGGCGGGGTGGGGGGCCGCCCCTGGATGGCGCGTGGCGGCCGGTGGGTCCGGTGCGCGGTGGCGTGGGAGCGTGCCCGTCATCGTCAGCCGTTCTCCTTGCGGAAGCGTTCGTACGCCTTGTTGGTGACGTCGACGAACTGCTGCATGTTCTTGGCCTTGAGTTCGGCGACGTAGTCGTCCCAGGCGGACAACGGGCGTTTCCCGAGGGCGAACTGGAGGGTGTTCTGCTTGACGTGGTCCCGCAGCGGGGTCTCCCAGAGCGTGGCCTGCTCCTGTTCCATGGCCTGGAGCGGGTGGGCGGGTTCGACGGGGAGCCGCTTACGCCGGGCCATCGAGTCCTGGAACGTCTTCTCGTCCGCCGTGAAGGAGGAGGCGACCAGGGACCAGTTGCCGCCGTAGGCGAAGACGCCGTTGGAGAATCCGTAGTCCTTCTGGAGGTCCTTCTTCGCGTCCGGGTTCAGGCCGAGCACCTTGATGCCGTCGACCGGCTCGTACCGGCCGGCGCCGGAGGTCGTGTAGGTGACGTTCCTGACGCCCCACTTGGCGAATTCCTGTCCGGCGTCCGAGTACCACAGCCAGTCGACGAACTGCATCATCGCGACGAAGTTCTCGCTCTTCAGGGCCTCGCTGGAGATCATCATGCCGTTCTCCAGCCGGCTGCCCGCCACGACGGGTCCGGCCGGGCCGATCGGCATCGGGATCATCTCCACGGTGGCGCCCTTGATCTGCTTCGCCAGGTTGTTGCGGTACTCGTCCGCCAGGACCTGCGGATTGCTGCTGATCACGAAGGACTTGCCGCCGAACAGCTTCTGCTTGGCCTGGTCGTCGGACTGGGTGAAGCTCTCCGGGTCCACCAGGCCGTCGGCGACCAGCTCGCGCAGGTACTCCAGCATCCGGCGGTACGCGTCCATGGCGCCGGTGAAGACGAACTTCTGCGCCTCGGAGTCCCAGGTGGCGTTCTGGTAGCCCCAGCCTCCCTTGGTGCCGTAGGCGGGGGCGAGGAAGTTGAGCAGCGCGCCGCCCGGCTCGGGCTGGTTCCATCGGTCGGAGAGCGGATACACGCCGGGGTGGGCCTCCTTGAGGCCCTTCAGCACCTCGTGGACCTCGTCCCAGGTGGTGGGCAGCGCCAGCCCGGCCTTCTCCAGTACGTCGGTGCGCAGGGCGAGGGAGTAGCCGACCCGCACCTTCTCGTGCAGCCCCGGCAGGAGGTAGTACCTGCCGTCGGACTGCCGGATGGAGTCCAGGTCCCCGGTGAGCCCCCACTTCCTGACCTTGTCCTGGAAGTGCGGCATCAGATGGACGTACTCGCTGACCGGGAGGATGGCCCCCGAGGAGACGAACGCGGTCTCCGCGCCCGGGTAGGTCTTGGGGATGAGGAAGGGCGCGTCGCCCGCGCCGATGAGCAGGCCCCTCTTCTTCTCGTAGTCGCTGTAGGGGACGGCGGTCGCCTTGAGGGTGACGCCTGTCCGCCGGGTCAGCTCCTTCCAGAAGAGCCAGTTCTCCTTGAGCGGATAGGTCGGCATGTTGTTGTGGAGGATGGTGAGGGACAGCGGTGCGGTGGCCTTGAACTGGTCGCCCACGCCGTACTTCTTCATCGCCCCGGCCTGTTTGGCGGAGAGGTCCTTCGCGTCCGTCCCGTCCGCGCCGGAGCCGCAGCCGACGAGCACGGTGAGGCCGGCGAAACCGGCGGCGGCGAGCAGGCCGCGCCGTGAGAGCTGTCCGGAGTTCTTCACGATTGCTCCTCTGTTGCGAAGTCGGGGTTCCGCGTCAGCCCTTGACCGCGCCGAGCGTGACGCCGGAGACGAAGTACCGCTGGACGAACGGGTAGACGGCGAGGATGGGGAGGGCCGTGAGCAGGATCGTGACGGCCTGGATGTTCGCCCCCACCTGGGTGAGCTGCTCCGTCTCGGCGCCGAGGTTCCCCCCGCCGGTCGCGCCGGCGATCATGTTGCGGAGATAGACCGTGACCGGCATCAGTTCGGCCCGGTCCATGTAGAGGAAGGCGCCGAACCAGGAGTTCCAGAAGGAGACCGAGTAGAAGAGCACCATCGTCGCGATCACCGCTTTGGAGAGCGGCAGCACGATACGGAACAGGATGCCGTAGGTGTTCAGTCCGTCGATCTGCGCGGCCTCTTCGAGTTCGGAGGGCAGGTTCTCGAAGAACGCCTTCATCACGAGCAGGTTGAAGACGCTGATCGCGTTGGGGATGACCAGCGCCCAGAGGGTGTTCTTCATGTCGAGGCTGGTGATGAGGACGTAGTTCGGGATCAGCCCGCCGGAGAAGAACATGGTGAAGACGGCGATGCCGATGAGCGCGTTGCGGCCCTTCAGACGGGGTTTGGAGAGGACGTACGCGTAGCAGGTGGTGAGCACCATGGCGATGGCGGTGGCCACCACCGTGTAGAGCACGGTGTTGCCGTAGTTGCGCCAGAACATGCCGTCCGAGACGACCAGGCGGTACGTGGTCAGGTTGAAGCCCTCGGGCAGCAGGTTGACCTGGCCGGCCCGGATGCGGTCCTCCGCGCTGAGGGAGCGGGCGATGATGTTGACGAAGGGGTAGAGGGTCACGGCCACGACCCCGGTCAGGAGGAGCCCGTTCACCGCCTGGAAGACGCGGTAGCCCCGGGAGGGCTCGTGCACCGATCCGCGCGGGCGCGGAGCGCGGCGCCGGGGGCCGCCCGCCACGGTCACCACAGGCTCGTCCCCACCGTGCGCCGCGAGAGCTGGTTCGCGGAGAAGATCAGTACCAGCCCGATGACCGCTTCGAACAGGCCGATCGCGGCGGCGTAGCTGAAGCTGTTGGACTCGACGCCCGCCCGGTAGAGATAGGTGGAGATGACGTCGGCGGTGGGGTAGGTCAGCGGGTTGTAGATCAGCATGATCTTCTCGAATCCCACGGCCATGAACGTGCCGATGTTGAGGATCAGCAGTGTGATCATGGTGGGGCGGATGCCGGGCAGGGTGATGTGCCGGATCTGCTGCCAGCGGTTGGCCCCGTCGATGCGCGCCGCCTCGTACAGTTCGTCGTCGACGGTGGTGAGCGCGGCGAGGTAGAGGATGGTGCCCCACCCGGCGGTCTGCCAGATCTCCGAGCCGACGTAGACGGTGCGGAACCACTCCGGTTCCTGGAGGAAGGGGATCGGCGCGTGGCCGAACGTCCCCAGCGCGTGGTTGACGGGGCCGTCCGTGGCGAGGATCTGCATGGTGATGCCCGCGACGATCACGACGGAGAGGAAGTGCGGGAGGTACGACACCGACTGCACGAACCGCTTCAGGGCGCGGGTGCGCACCTCGTTGAGGAGCAGCGCCAGCACGATGGGGATCGGGAAGCAGAACACCAGGGTGAGCGTGCCGAGCCACAGTGTGTTGGTGAAGACCTGCCAGAAGGTGGGGTCGGTGAGGAACATCTGCACGTAGCGCAGCCCCACCCAGTCCTCGCCGAGGATCGAACCGCCGGGCTGGAAACGGCGGAAGGCGATCACGTTCCCGATCATCGGCAGATAGCGGAAGACCAGGAAGAACAGCAGCGGCAGCAGCGCCAGCGAGTACAACTGCCAGTCGCGGCCCAGCGCCTGGCGCCAGGTGCGGTGGGCGGAGGGCAGCGGGCGGGCGCTCACGCCGGCTGCCCCGGGGCGCGCGGGGCGGGGGCGGCGGACGGGGCGGAGACCGTGACCGTGCTGATACGGGGTTCGGTTCCGTCGATGTGGTGGACGGCGCCGGTGAGCAGGACGGTCTCCTCGCTGATCACCTCGCCGGCGTCGCGCCGGACACCGATCGTGATCGCGCCGGGTTCGACGATCCTGCGCCCGTCGCGGCCGGTGAACGCCAGCAGCCGGGTGGGCACGGCGCAGTGGACCCGTACGGACTCCCCCGGTTCCAGGAACACCCGCTCGAACGCGACCAGTTGGGCCAGCGGGCGGGTGACCGAGGCCACCGGGTCGGACGCGTACACCTGCACGACCTCGGCGCCGGACCGCTCCCCGGTGTTCCGTACGGTGACCGCGCAGCGGACGCTGCCGGCGACGTCGACGCGGTCCGCCCCGACCGTGAAGTCCTCGTAGGCGAACTCCGTGTAGCTCAGGCCGAATCCGTAGGGGGCCGCCGGGGCGGTGCCGATCCGGGTGACGGAACTCGCGCCGCCCAGCGGCGGATGCAGATAGCTGTACGGCTGGCCGCCGACGCCGCGCGGCAGGCTCATGGGCATACGTCCCGACGGGTTGACGCGTCCGCTGAGCACGCCCGCGACGGCGCCCGCCCCTTCCTCCCCGGGGAAGAACGCCTGGACCACGGCGGCGGCCCCCTCGAACATCCAGCCGATCGCGTAGGCGCGTCCGGTCAGCAGGACCACGATCGTGGGGGTGCCGGTCGCGATGACCGCCTCGACGAGGGCGCGCTGCGCTCCGGGGAGTTCGAGGTCGTCGACGTCACAGCCCTCCCCGCTGGTGCCCCGGCCGAAGAGCCCGGAGCGGTCGCCCACCACGACAACGGCTGCCTCGGCGTCGCGGGCCGCGGTGGTGGCGGCCTCGAACCCCTCGGTGTCCCCGTCGTCCACGCCGGTCCCCCGCGCGGTGAGGAGCACGGCGGGGTCGAACTCGCGGCGCAGCGCGGACTCGACCGTCTCCGCCCGCAGCCCGATCGCGGTGCCGGGGTGGTGCGGCAGCACATGGTTGACGAAGGAGTAGCAGCCGAACAGGGCCTGTACGGAGCGGGCGTTCGGCCCGACGACGGCGAGGGTACGGGCGTTCGTGGCGCCGGGGCCCAGCGGCAGGATCCCGTTGTTGTGCAGCAGGACGACGGAGCGTTCCGCGATCTCGGCCGCCAGCAGCCGGTCCTCCCCCGTGTCCGGCGCGGGCGCAGGCCCCGGCGGGGGCGCCCAGTCCGGGTCGAGCAGCCCGAGTTCGGCCTTCTGGGTCAGGACCCGCTCCAGCGCCCGGTCGACGATCTCCAGGGGGAGCCTGCCGTCCTCGACGCGTTCCTGGAGGGGCCGCAGATAGGTGACGCCGGTGGGCAGTTCGACATCGATGCCCGCGGTGATGGCCTGGGCCGCCGCGTCGCCCGCGTCCTCGGCGACCCGGTGCAGCGTCTGGAGGAACGCGACGGCGAAGTAGTCGGCGACGACGGTGCCGTCGAAGCCCCACTCCTCGCGCAGGGTCCCGGTCAGCAGCGCGGCGTCGGCGGCGACGGGCACACCGTCGATCTCGGCGTAGGAGTTCATGACGGAGCGCGCCCCGGCGTCGCGCACGGCCACCTCGAAGGGGAACTCCAGCACGTCCCTGATCTCCCGTTCCCCTGCATGCACGGGGGCCAGATTGCGGCCCGCCCGGGAGTTGGAGTACCCGACGAAGTGTTTCAGCGTGGCCACGACCCCCGCGCTCTGGAGTCCTCGGACGTAGGCGGCTCCGGTGAGCGCGACATGGTAGGGGTCTTCCGAGATGCACTCCTCCACCCGCCCCCAGCGCATGTCCCGGACGACGTCGAGCACAGGGGCCAGCCCCTGGTGGATGCCGAGGCCCGCCATCACCCGGCCGATCCTGGCCGCCATGCGTTCCACCAGCGCCGGGTCGAACGTGGCGCCCCAGGCGGGCGGCGCCGGGTAGGCGGCCGCCCGCCACGCCGCCAGTCCGGTCAGGCACTCCTCGTGGACGATCGCGGGAATGCCCAGCCTGGTGTGCTCGCGCAGCCAGCGCTGTTGGGCGGCGAGCGCCGCCAGCCCCTCGGCGGGGTCGAGCGGCCGGGTGCCGTAGTGGCGGGTGATCTGGCCGAGCCCCCGCGCCGCGTACTCGGCGAACCCGCGCTCCACCGTGTCCATCGCGTCCTGGAGCGGGGCCACCGCACCGCTGTCACGGTCCACCCCCTGCCAGAGGCCGACGAGTTGGGCGAGCTTCTCCTCCAGTGTCATGGCGGCGATCAGATCGAGGACGGCGACCCGGGTGTGACCGGGGCCGGCCACTTCGTCAGGGGGAGCAGACACGTATCACTTCTCCGCGTTCGGCGGGCCATCCCGCAATTCCCGGCAAGTGGATCTCCGCAACCGGCCGCAAGAGTTGCGGCAGTTTCATGACGCGGACGCTAAGTCCGGGTAAAAACGGGTGTCAAGGAAGCGGTGACGAACTCGCGGATCAGGTTTGTTTGCATAAGGAGTTGGTGGAATATTCCGTCAACTCTTGCGGGAATTTGCGGTACAGCCGTACCGTCAGAGCGCTCTACGAGAGGGATCCGGCATGACCGGTCGGGCAACGATGGCGGCGGTGGCCAAGGCGGCGGGGGTCTCGATCTCCACGGTGTCGCGGGTCCTCGCCGACAAACCGGATATCTCCGAGGAGACCCGGGGGCGCGTCACACGGGCGGCACGGGAAACCGGATATGTGCTGCGCAAAGGACGGCAGAAACCTCAGGACGGCATCCTCGACGTCCTTATCGACGGAATCACCTCACCGTGGGCGGGGGAACTCATATCCGGGGTGCAGACCACCGCGTTCAGTCTCGGATACACCCTGGCGCTCACCACCACCGGCCATCCGCGTTTCAGCATCCGCGACTGGATCGCCGTACGCAGGACGCGCCCGACGGACGGGGTGATCCTCGTGCTCTCCCGCGCCCGCCACGACGAGATCGCCGCGCTGGCCGATCTGTCGGCCCCGCTCATCCTGCTCGATCCGGTGGGGACCAGCGAACCCACCATTCCGACCGTCGGCGCCACCAACTGGTCGGGAGGCGCCGCCGCCACCCGTCATCTCCTCGAACTCGGCCACCGGCGCATCGGGTTCATCGGCGGGCCCCCCGAGATCCAGTGCACCCGTGAGCGGCACGAGGGCTATCTCGCGGCGCACCGTGAGTTCTCCCTCGCCCCCGATCCCGTGCTCACCCGGTACGGGGACTTCCTCCTCACGGGCGGAGTGGCCCACGGCGCGGCCCTGCTGGACCTCCCGGACCGGCCCACCGCCGTCTTCGCGGGCTCCGACGGCCAGGCCGCCGGTGTCTACCAGATGGCCCGGGCCCGCGGGCTGCGCATCCCCGAGGAGCTCTCCGTCGTCGGGTTCGACGACACGACCATCTGCACGATGCTCGCCCCGCCGCTGACCACGGTCCGCCAACCCCTGGCGGACATGGCGGCGGAAGGGGTACGGCTCATCGCGCAGGAACGGGCGCTGCCCGGTTCGTCGCGGGGGCGGCGGATCGAGCTGGCGACCTCGCTCGTGATCCGGGACAGCACCGCACCGCACACCGCCGCCGGGGGGAAGCCCTCGGTCCGTATCTGACCTCGTGGAGGAGACCGGATGAACGGACGGACGACCGTACGGATGACCACCGTGGCCGCACTCGCCAACGTCTCGCAGAGCTCCGTCTCCAAGGTGCTCAACGGCCGGCCCGGACTCTCCCCCGAACTGCGGCGCCGGGTGCTGGACGCCGTCGCGGAGAGCGGCTACGAGTGGCAGCGCCGTGTGCCGCGCCACGGGTCGGTGGAGGTGGTGTTCGGCAGTGTGGGCAGCGCCCTCAACGCACCGCTCCTGCGCGGCTTCTCCGCCGTGCTCCGAGCCGCCGGCCGGCCGCTCACCGTCAGCCACGCCGACGGCGACCCCGACTGGCTGGAGCAACTGCTCGCCCACCGGCCGGCCGGCGCGGTGTGCGTGCTGTCCCCGGTGGAACCGGAGGTCCGCCGGCGGCTGGCGGAGGCCCGGCTGCCCACGGTCATCCTCGACACGATCGGCGACGCTCCCCCGGAGATGAACGCGGTCGGGGCCACCCAGTGGCGCGGCGGGGCGCTGGCGGCGCGGCACCTGACGGCTCTCGGCCACCGGAGGATCGCGCTCATCACCGGACCGCTGGACCTGGTCTGCTGTCGCGCGCGGTTCGGCGGGTATCTCTCGGCGCTGCGCGAGGCGGACATCCGCCCGGACCGCGCGCTGATCCGGTCCGTACGGTTCCAGGCGGAGCCGGCCCGGCGCGCCGCCCATGTGCTCCTGGACGACTGCCGGACCCCGACCTCCTTCGTGACCGGCAACGACCTTCAGGCGCTGGGGGTGATCGAGGCGTGCGCCGAGCGCGGGCTGCGGGTCCCGGAGGACATCTCGGTGGTCGGCTTCGACGACGTGGACGCGGCGCGGTCGTCCGCCCCGGCGCTGACCACCGTCCGCCAGCCCTTCGAGGCGATGGCCGCCGAGTCCATCCGGATCCTGGGCGCCGTGCGCGACGATCCGCCGCCGGCGCCCGTCCGGCTGGACATGTCGGTGGACCTCGTCGTCCGGAAGTCGACCGGTCCGGCCCCGGGGTACGGCGACTGAGCCCCGGAGTACGGCGACCCGGCCCCGGAGTACGGCGGCCGGGCCATGGGGGCTGCTTCGGTACGGGCTCGCGCGGGCGGCGGTTCAGGGGGTCCTGGCGTACGAGGCCATCAGGCCCGCGGCGAGCACCGCGTCGACGACGGGCACCCCGGTGCGGTCTTCGAGCCGGGGCCGGATACCGATGGTGGTCAGACCGGTGCAGGCCAGCAGCAGGGTGTCCGCCCCCGCCCCGACCAGGTCGGCCGCCGCCTCCAGAACCGCCGCGGCGCCCTCGGGGGTGCGCAGGTCGGTCGTCCGGTGCACCCCGCGCGGACGTACGGCGCCGGCGAAGCGGTCGCCGAGGATGGCGCGCACTCCGGGCGGCGCCTCGTCGGTGATGCCCAGCACCCCGACGCGGGTGCCGAGGCCGAGCGAGACCGCGGCGGCCGACGCGCCGGCCCCGAGCACCGGGATGTCCACGGCCGCCCGGACCCGCGCGAGCGCCGGGTCCGCGGCGCAGCTGATGACGAGGGTTCCGGCGCCCGCCTCCGCCATCTCGCGGGCCAGGGCCACGATCTTCGGCCCGGCGCGGCGCTCGGACTCCTCGTCGTGGATGCCGTACGGCTGCCCGGGGATGCACCGGGAGACGACCGGGAAGCCGTAGCGCCGTTCGAGAAGGCGGCCGTGTTCCCCGACCGCTGTCGGATCGTCGCTGGTGAGGACCCGGATGACGCCGACCGGCGACGAGGGTTCCCTGGGCGAAGGGGCGGGCTGCATGCGCGGTCACTCCTCAAGCTGGTACGGCGACGGTCCGGGGTCTCGCGGCGGCCACGGCCGTGCGGGCGGGGGCTTCGGGGCGGCTGTCAGCCGAAGGCGGCCACTGCCTCCGCGGCCATCCGTACCGCCAGCGCCCGTGCCAGCAGTACGGGCCGGTCCGCCGCCCGGGCCGCCGCGCGCCGCATCTCCTCCGTGTAGCCGATGCAGTCCAGGACGAGCCAGGAACAGCCCTCGGCGGCGAGCGCCCGCGCGGCGTCGGCGACCTCGGTGAGGGCGCGGTCGGGCGCGGCGTACGGGTTGGCCCCGGCGGCCCTCACCGGCCCCGGCAGCGTCTGCGACCAGCGGCGGGACACGTCCTCGGCCTGGTCGGGGTGCGGGCAGACGATCCCCACCGGGTCGCTCCCGACCAGGGCGGCGACGGCCCGCTGCACCAGCGGCTCGGCGAACAGCAGCGGCCGGGCCGACGCGACGGCGGGGAACCGGCCCGTGCACAGGACGAGGGTCGCGGCGGCGCCGTCCCGCTCCGCGCGGGCCACCGCCTCCGTCATCCTCGGGACGAGCGCGGCGTGCCCGAGCAGTACGGAGCGGCCGTCGCGCAGCCGGGAGACCAGGGGCGCCTCGCCGGGCCCGGGGGCCAACAGGCGGCGGGTCCCGGCCTCCGCGTCGCCGTCGAAGCGGTCGTCGTCGAGCGCGCCGTGTTCGACCAGGCGTACGCCCGGCAGGAGCGGTTCGGCGTCGGGGCGCAGATCGGTGCGCGGGGCCTGGCCGATGGTGACGAGGCCGAGAGCCGGGGTGTTCGGAAGGCTTCCGCTGACGGCGGTGTCCATGACCGTTCCTTCGGGGTGGGAGGGGGTGGGGTGAGCGCTACAGGGCCTTCGTCAACTGCCCCACGTCGTTGAGCGAGCTGCCCGCGACCAGTCCGGCGCCGACCAGGGACAGATCGCTCTCGGCCTGTTCGTCGGACTCCTTGCGCGCCGCGGGGTCGGTCAGCCCGCGGCGGCGCCACACCGTGTACCCGTACCGGACGGCCAGCGCGCCGAGCACCATCCAGCCGGCGTTCGGGGTGGCCACGAGGAGACCCGTGGCCAGCAGGACACCCATCTGCCGGGACGATCCGCCGATGAGCTGCACCAGCGCGCCGGGGATGGCCCAGAGCAGCATGGTGCCCATGACGCCCGGGTCGAGCCCGGTCTTGATGGTGGCGACGTACACCTCGGAGACGGGCGGGACGCGGCCGTCGGAGAAGAACGACCTCCAGGCGACGGCGACCACGACGAGGGCGACGGCGAAGCCGACGAGCTGGGCGAGGTACTGCTGGCGCCGGCCGTCCAGTTCGAAGACCTTCCACGGAGTGGCGTCCCTGCGCAGCAGCCAGCCCGCCTTGAAGTCGTAGCCGATGTCGGCGAACGCGGGGCCGGTGGAGGCGGTGTAGCCCACCAGGAGGGCGAGCGGCACGGTCGGGATGTGCAGGACGAGGCCGACGATGAGGACGATCAGGGTGACGGCGAAGGCCGGGAACCATCCGGAGTGCATCGCCGCCAGGCCCACGATGAGCTGGTGCACGAGGGCGGCGACACCGGCCAGCGCCACCCAGCCGATCAGTCCGGGCAGGGACATCCCGCCCGCCACACCGCCCAGGACCGCGACGACGACGGCGCCGCCGAGGAAGAGCACCATGCCTTCCAGCAGCCCGCGGCGCAGGCGCGGGGCCCCGACCGTGGGCACCCGGGTCTCGTCCACCGGCCCGGCGTCGTCCGCCGCGCGGTCCTTGTTCCCGCCCTTGCGGCCCCGCATCAGCAGGAGGGCCTGGACGAGGGCGACCAGGCCCGCGCCGATCATCAGACCGTGCGGCACGTGCTCGGCGGCGAGGTCGACGTGCAGGACGTCGGGCGCGTACTGGGCGACGGTCAGCCCGATGCCGAACATCAGCAGCGCCCAGATGTTGCCCAGGAAGCCGACGCCCGCCGCGCTGGTGGGCAGCTTCAGCAGCGCGCCGACCAGGCCGACCAGCGCACCGGCGCCGAGCACCGCGGCCTTGCGGCCCCCGCTGTCCCCCGCCTTGATCGTCTCGGCGGCGGCGACCCCCGCGGGCCAGGAGTTGGTGGCGGGCAGCAGCGAGGAGTCGAAGACCCGGAACAGCACCCAGCTGTCGACCGCCAGCCCGATGGCCGCGCCGCCCAGCATGGGCCACACCAGATCCGTACGGCCCAGGGCGAACGGCACCGCGATGGGGGTGAGCAGGGAGTTGGCCGCCGCGAACGTGGCCCCGGAGATCGCGGACTGCACCAGGTTCTGCCGGTGCTGGGAGCGCATCCGCGTCAGCATGCCGATCGGGATCCGGCCGATCAGCATCGCAATCAGCGCGCCGATGACCGCCGTGTTCGGGGAGACCCCGAGCGAGGTGATCAGCACGATGCCGATCAGGGCGCCGAGGACCGACATCACGATCGTGATGATCAGTGTGATCGGTTCGAAGGCGCGCGGGTGCCTGGCCGGTGTCCCTGTCATGTCCGACGGGGTGGCCGAGCCGGTGGAGGCGGTCGAGGCTCTCGGGTTCAAGGGGACTCCAGTAGGGGACGGCGCGGCGGTACGGGATCGGCTGCCGCGGAGGGGGCCGCGGCGCTGCGGGGAGGTAGGGCGGTACGGGGTCCGCGACGGCGCGGGGTGCGGGCCGTCGCGGGCAGGGGCCGGTGCCGGTACGGGCCGGGGGCGGCCCGTGGGCCCCTACGGGTCGGGGCCCGTAGGGTCAGGCCCCCGTCGGAACCTCGTCCGGGGCGGCCTGGAGGCGGGTCATCGGCCCGTACAGCTCGACCAGGCGCGCGAACTCGTCCGGGTCGACGAAGCGGGCGCCCCCGCGGCCGAACTCCTTCGCCGTCTCGATCGCGAACCGGGCCGCCGCCGCGATGTCGCCCTCGTGGCTGGCGCCGGTGGCGCACCCGGCCACCGCCGTGGCGGCGGTGACCGCGAGGCCGACCACCGGGGCGTCGGTGGCGACGGCGGGCTGGAGGATGGAGTTGATGTGGTGCACCCCGTTGCCGTACGGGGTGATGTCCTGCGTGGTCACGGGCAGGACCCGCGCGGGCTCCCCCGTCACGCTCTCCAGGACGGAGAGCAGGTCCTCGCTGACCCGCAGGATCCAGCCCTGGCAGATGGTGGGCGACAGGGCGATCCCCCGGTGGTTGAGCAGCCGGTTGCCCTTGGTGGTGTCGATGGAGACGACCGCGTCCATCTCGGACGAGATCTCCTCCCGGTTGCACGTCAGGGTGTCCACCGGGGAATCCATGAAGGGTACGGGGTCATGGGGACGGGTCGGGGCCCATCCGCACACATGTGTGGAAAGCATCACATCACCGTCCAGAACGTCACCGCGCGCGTGCATGTCGAGGAGCTTGGCGGCGGCGGAGAGCGCCGCCACGGCGCCGTCGGCGTCGGAGACCAGGCCGATACGTTCCGGGCGCGCGCCCACTCCGCCGAGCCGGCCGAGGATGCCGAGGGTCGGGGCGTCACCGCCGGCGAGCTTGCCGTTGCGGCCGGGGACGGTGACGGAGACGAAGTCCGTACTGCCCTGGTCGCCGGTGACCGTGCGCACCTCGACCGTCGGCGCCGTGCGCGCGTCGGCGCCCGCGGCGGCCTGGACGGCCCTCAGGTGCTCGGCGAGGAGTTCCCCGCCGGTCTGCGGGCGGTCGAGCAGTTCGATGATCTCAAGGACGTGCTTCAGCAAGAGAGGACCTCTCACGAGGGGGTCGGGCGGTGCGGCGGCCCGACCACAGGGGCGGCGGGTGCGGTCGGCCACGGGGAGGAGCCGTCGTTCGGGACGGTCCGCGCGGCTGTCGGCGGTCCGGTGCGCGGGACCCGGGCGGGGTCACCCGTACGGGCCCGCCGTACGGAACGGGTCTCCCGTACGGCGTCGGGTCGTGCCCGGTGCCGTGCTCGGAGCCGTGTCCGGTGCTGTGTCCGGTCCCGGTCCAGGCGCCGTGTCCGGTCCCGGTCCCGGTCCCGGTTCCGTGTCCGGTCCCGGTTCCGTGTCCGGTGCCGGTCCCGTGTCCGGTCCCGCCGTAAGGGCCGTAGGGACCGTACGGACCGCTCCCTGCGGGGGTGTCCCGTACGGGGTCCGTCGCGGTGGATTCACGCCGACGTCGCTCACCATCCGCCTCCCCGAGCGCAGAGCGCAATGTTTTCTCTATATGCGGGATTGTTTACGCTTCAGCCATGGCTGACAGCACACCGGTAACAGCGACACCCCCTCCGCTCCAGACCGCCGACCGCGTCCTGAGCCTTCTGCTCTCCTTCGACCGTGAGCGCCCCGAGTGGGGCGTCACCGATGTCGCGACGGAGTTCGGCCTGGACAAATCCGTGGCGCAGCGGCTGCTGGCCGCGCTCGCGTACCGGGGCTTCCTGGTCTCCGACGCGCGCTCGCGCCGCTACCGGCTCGGGCCCGCCGTCTGGCATCTGGCGCGGGTGTGGGAGCGGGACGGCGGAATGGCCAGTCTGGTCCGCCCCACCCTGCGGGCCATGGCGGACGCGGTGGGGGTCGGCGCGCTGTTCGCCGTGCCGGACGGGGTGCACATGCGCTGTGTCACGGCGGTGGACGGGGCGGCGGGACCGCTGCGCATCTACGGTCTGGCGGGCGAGCTGTACCCGGCGCACGCCGGGGCCACCTCCCGCGCCTACTTCGGTATGCTCGCGCCGGGCGACCGGGCCGCACTGCTGTACGGTCGCCCGATGGCCCGGTTCAGCGACCGTACGCTGACCGATCCCGCCCTGCTGGAGGAGCGCTTCGCCGAGGTGCGGCGCAACGGTTACGCGTACTCCGAAGGCGAGTACGATCCGGAGACCGCGGCGCTCGCCGCCCCTGTCATGGTGGGCAGGCGACCGGTGGGGACCCTGTCCGTGGCCGCGCCCCTCGACGCGTTCCGGGGCCGCAGGACGGAGCTTGTCGCCCCGCTGCTCCAGGCGGCGACGGATCTGGGCAAGCTGCTGACTCCGCTGCGGCCACGGCGGGCCGGGCAGCCGGGCGCCCGCTGAACGGGCCGGTTCCGAGGGGCCGTACGGTCCCTCGCCACACCACGTCACCGCCAGGAAAGGCCATCATGCGACTGCTGCTGCTCTCGAACTCCACCGCCCCCGGACGCGGTTGCCTGGACCACGCGCGGGAGGAGATCGGCGCCGTGCTGGACGGGGCGCGCCATCTGGTCTTCGTGCCGTACGCGCTGGCCGACCGGGACGGCTACACCGCGCAGGTCGCCGAGGCGCTCGCCCCTCTGGGCGTGGAGGTGACCGGCGCCCACACGGCGCCGGACCCGGCCGCGCTGATCGGTGGAGCGCGCGCCGTGTTCGTCGGGGGCGGCAACAGCTTCCGGCTGCTCAAGGCGTTGCACGAGCACGGGCTGGTGCGGGCGATCCGGGAGCGGGTCGCCGCCGGCGCGGTCTACATGGGGTCGAGCGCGGGCACCAACATGGCCTGCCCCACGCTGCGTACCACCAACGACATGCCGATCGTCCAGCCGCCGTCGTTCGAGGCGCTGGGCCTGCTGCCGTTCCAGATCAACCCGCACTATCTGGACGCCCGGCCGGACACCGCGCACATGGGCGAGACCCGGGCGCAGCGGCTGGAGCAGTTCCTGGAGGAGAACGACGTGCCGGTGGTGGGGCTGCGCGAGGGGACCTGGCTGCGCAGGGAGGCGGACCGGCTGACGCTCGGCGGGATCGACGCGGGCGGTGTGGTCTTCCGGCGGGGTGCGGGGGCCTCGGAGATCGCCCCCGGCCACGATCTGAGCGCCCTGCTGCGGGAGAAGCCGCGCTTCGACACCGCCGCGTCCTGACGGTGACCCCGGCCGTGGGACCACCCCGTCGGGCGGGGTGGTCC